>NC_019753.1:5222500-5300000 GCF_000317495.1 Crinalium epipsammum PCC 9333 | reverse complement strand
CAATAAGCTATTATCAGAAGGAAAGTGAATATTGGTTGATACAACTGTACCATCAGTTCTAACCTTTTCACCTTGGGTAACTTCTAATTGCGTTGCTAACTCAGTAAGACGTTGATTAAATTGCTTAAGGGTTTCAGCTTTAATTAAATTCGCCCAGCGAATCAATGTACTTTTACTAGGGAGTTGATTGAAGTAGACTCGACAGAATTGCCTTAATACTAAATTTTCATTAACACGATTAAGAATCTCTTGATAACTTATCTGGTAGAGATGTTTCAGAACCAGTAACCTGAATATAACTTCTACAGGAGTGGAATTTCTACCTGTTTCCTTGGTTTTAGGATAACGTTTTGATAAATCAGATTCTAGGTATTCATATAATTGTCTATCTCCTAAAATCTTATCAATCTCATCTAATTCCGCATTATTCAATCCGCTTAATTTCAGTAGACGGCTGAAGCGAGGATCAATGGTATATTTTTGACGTAACACAATAGTGTTTATGATCAAATTTGATGGCTGCCAGATATTCTAAGCCATAGACATCAGAAAACAGCAATAGAGTATTTCCTCATGCTCTCTTTTAGATGAGAATGATTATCAAGTGGTTCCTAAGTGGCGATCGCAGGAAGTTTTGCACCGGGAACTAGTCTAAAGTCCAGATATAAGTTTTAGGTTAAAAGTGATAGTTAAATGGGCAGAGCTATTTCATTAGCAAAAATGAGAGGGGAGCAATATAACTAGCCTATTCTTGAGATTATTTATTAGTTTGATGTGTTTTTGACTGGATTCATTAAACGCTCTAAAAAACTAAACAGGTATGAGGATAAAACTGTTAAACATAAGTAAATTAAGGCAATAGCTGTATAAATTTCAAAGGCGCGATAGTTATCTGCAACAATTAATTGACCTTGCCGAAATAGCTCCTCAAATCCAATTATTGCAACTAAGCTGGTATCTTTAAGTAGAGTAATAAATTCGTTGCCTAATGGTGGTAACATTCTTCGCAATGCTTGAGGGAAGATAATATAACGCATGGTTTGGCTTGAACTCATACCTAGCGATTGTGCTGCTTCTGCTTGCCCTGGCTCGATTGATTGGATACCTGCACGCACTATTTCAGCTAGATAGGCAGCACTATTTAAACTTAGTGCGGTAACAGCGCCTACTAAACGATCTAAGTTGAAATTTAAGCCGAATTCTTGCATTAGTGCAGGTAGGCCGAAATAAATCATAAAAATTTGCACTAGCAGGGGTGTACCCCGAAAGAAATCAATGTAAGCTCTAGCAGCCCAACCTATGGGTTTAACTTTTGATAGATGAGCTATACCTATTAGTGAACCAGCCATCATTCCTAAAAAGACTGATAAGGCGGTTAGCTGAAGAGTAACTAATGCACCACGTAGTAAGTTGGGAAGAGCAGTTAAAATTACGCTAGGAGATGATAAAACTCCTGTGGAGGTAGCACCTGGTAATGTTTTTGGGAGTTGAGGGGGCTGAGTGTTAAACCACTTTTGGTAAATTTGGGCGTATGTGCCATTGTTTAAAATGCTTGTTAAACCTTGGTTTATAGTTTTGAGATTAGGAGAGTTCTTGGCTGTAGCGATGCCATAGTATTCTTCTGTAAGTAGCTGGCTGACTATTTTAATTCCTTGAAGATTACCAGTTTTAAGTGCGTAGAGGGTTACTGGCGCATCGTTGATTACAGCATCAACGTTGCCATTAAAGAGTTCTTGAAGGGCTAAGGGGGCGGAATCAAAGGTGCGAATTTGGACACCAGGAATAGTTTGAGCTTTTTTAGCGCCAGTTGTGCCGATTTGGACGGCAATTTTCTTATTTTTAAGGCTGTCAAAGTTGATGATGTCGCTATTGTTAGCTCGAACAGCGATCGCCAGTCCTGCTTTAAAATAAGGTTGGGAAAATGAAATAGTATTCAGGCGTTCTGGTGTGATAGTAATGGCACTGATAGCTGCATCGACGGTTTTTGACTGCAATGCTGGGATAATTCCGTCGAAAGGTAAACTCTGAAATTGCACATTAAAGTTAGCAGCTTTGCCAATAACATTGATTACATCAATATCAAATCCTTCCAATTTACCGCTAGCTGCTTGTACCTCAAAGGGAGGAAAAGCTGGTTCGGTGGCAACTATTAGTTGTTTAGCACTCCCAGCAGGATTAGGATTCAGGCTACAGCTAGTTACTAAGGCTAGACAGCTTAAGGAAATCAATAGCTGACGTAAAAACCGAATAAATTTAGTCATATTGTTTTTTGTCCACTCGTAGCGATAATGTTGCTAATGTAGTACCGTTGACACAATTAAACATTTACTAAATAACCAATGGAAATTAATGAGGATGTACTAAATTTAATTGCAGGTGGACTGGCGATCGCCATTTTTATCGGTGGAATCTTAATGATGTTCAGTACTGTGTGGACTACTAAGAAAAAATAACTGAGGTCTGTCATTACAATTTGCTAACTTTAAACTACTTGCCCTTGGGTATTAAATTTTACATTCAGTAAATATAAATCAAGATGAATGCTTCTTCTGCCGCTATCTCCTTTGATAATATTGAGAAGAATTTTGGCTCGCTGAGAGTACTACAAGGTATCACAGGCGAAATACACCAAGGGGAAGTAGTGGCAGTAATTGGTACTTCAGGCTGTGGAAAAAGTACTTTACTGCGTTGCTTCAACCGCTTGGAGACAATTGACGGGGGAAATTTAGTCGTTAATGGTATAGATTTATCCCGTTCTCGTCTTACCTCCAACCAACTGCGGAGACTACGGACAGAGGTGGGGATGGTATTTCAGCAGTTTAATTTGTTTCCGCATCTAAGTGTTTTAGGCAATTTAACACTTGCTCCCTCTAAGGTTTTGAAGCGATCGCCCAAGGAAAGTAGCAGACTAGCTAGGTTCTATTTGGAAAAAGTCGGGGTTGCAGATAAGGCGAATGCTTATCCTGAACAATTATCGGGTGGACAAAAGCAACGGGTAGCGATCGCGCGTAGCTTATGTATGAACCCCCAAGTTATGTTATTTGATGAACCTACAAGTGCGTTAGATCCAGAACTGGTGGGGGAAGTACTGGGAGTTATGCAACAACTCGCACAAGAAGGAATGACAATGGTAATTGTCACCCATGAGATGCAATTTGCGCGTGAGGTAGCTAATCGCGTATTATTTTTAAATCAAGGTCGTGTGGAAGAAGAAGGTTCAGCACGAGAAGTGCTAACCCAACCACAGAGCGATCGCCTCAAGAGTTTTTTGAGTCGAATGAGCTTTGTAAACAATTAAACATAATTTTGTCAAAAAAATGCCGTAATTTTCATCTTTTGACAAATAATGGCAATTGTTAAGTTTACTCCCTTCCCACTATGGCGAATACCTATTTTTAAAACCGCCAAGACGCAAAGAACGCCAAGGAAAAAGAAGAATATAATCGGTAATCTTTTAGTGGGAAGGGAGTAAACTAAATAGCGATCGCACCCTAATATCTCGTCTGTACTAATTTGTGGTTGTTATAGCCGTAGCCAGATAGGTTAGAACATTTGATATTCTGAAACCCTGACGGAGAAATGCTTTGAAAAAAGCTGATAGCTGATAGCTGACTGCTATATATTACATTCCCAAATCCACAGCAATGCGATGAGCGCAAGCAAATCCTGAAAATGCCACAGCATTTAACCCTTGCCCTGGAAAGGTACTATCCCCTACACAGTACAATCCTGGGATAGCCGTCCGATTAAACGGCATTCCCAATAATCCTAATAACTTGCGGCGGGGTATTGGACCATAAGTGCCATGTTCACGCCCCAAAAAGCGACGGTGAGTGCGGGGTGTTCCCACCTCCATATAGTCTAAACCTGCATCTAAACCTGGAAAAATCTTCTCTAAGCGTTCAATAATTCGCCCAGCAGCTTCTTCCTTTTTCTCTTCGTATTCTGTTGCAGATAGTTTTTGCCAGTCTTCAATCCAGCTAGGCGTGAACGTATGAATAATATGATGTCCTGCTGGTGCTAAATCTGGATCTAAAAGCGTGGGAATAGACACAAAAATAGTACCTTCTGGTGCTTCCATTTTTTGCCAGTCTTCCAGCAAAATGTGGTGACATTCTGTACCAGGAGATAAAACATCTGCCTTTACCCCCAAATGTAAACTTAAAAAACTAGGTGACTTTTGATAACGCTGCTGCCAGCTTTTCTCTGCTGCTGGCATTTCTTCTACTGGTAGTAATTTTTCAAATGTATCCCAGCGAGTAGCATTAGAAACAATTCGCTTCGCGTGATAAACTTTACCATCAGCTAGTTGTACTCCGACAGCACGATTCTTTTGTTTAAGAATCTTTGTCACCTTAGCTTTGTATTGAATTTTTCCACCAAATTTCTCTAGTCCTTCTACTAACTTTTGGGCGATTTGTCCTACGCCTCCCTTGGGGTAGTTAATACCGCCATAGTGCCGATCTGAAAATACCATTCCGGCATTAATCATGGGTGTCAAATCTGCTGGAACAACTGACCAGCAATAGCACTCCATATCAATAAACTTTAATAAAGTGGGATCTTTTATATAACGTCGAGCAATATCACCTGCATTTTGTGGTAGATACTTGACTAAGCCCAAACAAGCTAATGGATGCTGGAAAAATACTCTTGTTAAATAACGAGGTTCTTCCAGTGATAGCAAATCCATTGCGTTCAAGCAATTAAATACTTTCCAGCACTCGTTATAAAACTGACGAATCCCTTGACGTTCGTGGGGGAAATATTCTGTTAGTTCTTGCAAAAATTTATCATAATCTCGGTGAACCTTCAGGTTTAACCCGTTGGGGAGGTGGTAATCAATCTGCACCGAGTCAGGAATAGTTTCTATACTCATATCCACAGCTTTGAGAGCGCGGGTAAGCAGATTTGTTGTACCTTGATCGCCAAACCCAAAAATCATTGAGGCTCCTACATCAAAGCGGTAGCCTTCCCGCTCAAAGTAGCCAGCACTTCCCCCAGGGATTAAATAACTTTCGAGTACTAAAACTTTAGCGCCTTTGGCAGCTAGTTGAGTTGCTGTTACTAAACCCCCAATACCTGATCCAATCACAATGACATCAAAAACGGTTTGATCGGGTTTATCTTCAAGGAAATAGGAAATAGAAGTGGCAGGCATGGAGTCAAGAGATTTTGAGTTTGAAATTTTGGGTGAGCTTTAGCTCTAAGGCAAGAAACTTGATCTTGCAAATATTTAACTTATCTGAGTTTACAGCGTGACTGGACTAATGCCTAATTCTTAGAGCAATGCTTGTCAAAAAAAAGCGGGGACGAGTCTGCTCTTGCTTACCAGTCCCACCTGCCGATCCTTAATTTGAGAGGAGAACACTAAACACAATATATCCTTATTGAAAAATGCTGTCAATAGTAGTGAGATAAATTATCAATAAATTATCTAATTGGGAGCTAAGAAGCCCAACAGGTAAGATGATCAGAACCAGAAAAGCGTATGATTAACAGGCATCTTCTTGATTCTCTGACCCCCGAACAAAGCTTTAACAGGGGGCTGTATCTAAGTTCTAGGTTGTTACTCCTAAATTTTAAGTTTAAAATCGGTTGACTATGGCTATACAATTACGTATTCATGTTCCACCTCATCCTCTAATTAAGCACTGGTTGGGAGTTGTGCGTGATGCCCAAACGCCAACAACTTTGTTTCGCAGTGCGATGACGGAATTGGGGCGGTGGCTTACTTATGAGGCAATTAGAGACTGGTTGCCAAGTATTGAAACAACTGTACAAACTCCATTAGCGGAATGCCCTGCAACTTTTATTAATCCTCAAGTACCAGTAGCAGTAGTGCCAATTTTGCGGGCGGGGCTGGCGTTGTTAGAGGGGGCGCAGCCTTTATTACCACTTGCTTCAATTTACCATTTGGGGATTGTGCGTAATGAGGAAACGCTTGAGCCTAGCTGTTACTTAAATAAATTACCAGAACAATTTGACCCCGAAACAAGGGTTTTAATTACAGAACCAATGTTAGCGACTGGGGGAACAATTATGGCTGCTATGACAGAATTAATTAAACGTGGTGTTAATCCAGCTTTTGTGCGAATTATTTCTGTAGTTGCTGCTCCACCAGCTTTGCAACAACTGGGAACGCATTATCCTAGCTTGGTTATTTATACTGCGATTATTGATGAGGGGTTAAATAGTAAAGGGTTTATTGTACCTGGTTTGGGAGATGCAGGCGATCGCACTTTCGGCACTTAAGTTTAGGACTGAGTGAGGGGTGAGGGGTAAATTGGTGATTTTTGTGAAGATGCGCCACCCCTAATTTGCGTATGCAGCTAGGTCAACCAGGCGATAAGCTGAAATTAATCTCAAATCTCAAATCTTTAATTTCTTTCTTGATATGAGTCAGCGCGATGGTTTTACAAGTGGATTCTTGCTTGGAACTATACTAGGTGGTATAGCTGGTGGAGTTGTTGGGGCGCTATTTGCTGCTAAACAAACTTCAGAAGCCGAAGAATCGGAGCAATCTTTAATTAATCCTACTTTGTCCGAAGGTAAGCCGAGAAAATCTAGGCGACGGCAACTTAGCGAATCTGACAGTATTGAAACTTCTCGTCGCAGTTTAGAGGATAAAATTGCTCAACTCAATACAGCGATTGATGAAGTGCGGTTATCACTAGGGAATGTCAATGGTAATGCTGTGGAGATAGATCAAGAGCGATCGCGCGGTATTGAATCCTAAAGTAGCATCTCTTCTCCACTGTTGATACTGCTGAAGTAAGCTAGAAGTAAACAGATCCGTTACTTAATAAACTGTACTATCCATGAGTTCATCTGCTGCCCTGCTAACTACTAGCATCTATTACTTCCTGCAAATCTATATTTTTCTGCTGGTGGTTCGGATTCTTTTGACTTGGTTTCCTACAGTCGAGTGGATGAATCAGATTACAGCTACATTGAGTCCTCTGACTGACCCCTATCTCGATTTATTCCGTTCTTTTATTCCACCTTTGGGCGGTACATTGGATATCTCTCCAATGTTGGCAATTTTTCTGCTGCAAATTGTGGCAGGACTATTTACTCCTGCAATCTCATCAAGTGTTGGGTTTTAAATCCGATAGGGGTTGCAATTGGTTTGATTAATTGCGGTAGGATGTCAACGGCGAACTCTACCGCTAAATCCTGCTGCTTTGAATTGTTTGAGTTGCAGAGGTGTTGGTAAATTCGCAGGTACAGTGATTCTTAATTCAAAATCGCTAATGCCTGGTGGTAGTTCTTCGATCAAACCTAGACGAGTTCTGTTTTGCATGACAGAATTGTTGTCAGCATCATAAATACGACCAAAAATATCGGCATCGTATACAGATTTACCTGATTTATTATCTGCTTTGCCTGTGATCATAAAACAGTTGGCTGCGTCAGTAACTCCACCACTGGTGACAGCACCTTTTGAGAACTCTGCTGGACATCTGTGGTATGACAAGTTAGAAAGTTGTATTTGAGTTAGTGCTAAGGCAGGGGGAGTAAATACCCAGCTTGCAAGCCAAACAAGCAAGGAAATAGCAAAGACAGCTAAATGTCGAAAACTTCTTAACTGCACCATAAGTTACCCTTGTCGTTCACTTCAATTTTCAGCTTATCGCGAATTTGGAGGGAAAATTTTTATGATCCGTGTTAGTGCAGCGAAACTGGTTTTAGAGTCTTTGGCAACGTACTGTAGCTAAAGTATACCCCTCCCCAACCCTCCCCTTATAAAGGGGAGGGAGCAAGATGATAATGCGGGTATCTTCATAACCAACAGGATATACTTACCAACGCTTACCTCGTTAAAAGGAGGGGGCAAGATGATAATGCGGGTATCTTCATAACCAACAGGATATACTTACCAACGCTTACCTCATTAAAAGGAGGGGGCAAGGGGGTTGGCAAAATTATTAATTATATTAATTTGTGGGAAAATGTTCTATCTGGGTGGCTGCTTGCACTGTAATTTTGCCTGCTTCGATATCAAGCTGTTGAAAGTGAAAAGCTGTACCACGATTGGCAATGTCGCTTAGGCTCAAGATGTCGCTTACTTGTTGGCTGACTGCGTTGATTAATTCAGTTGGTAGTTCTTTACCTTCAACCTGACGTTGCTCTAGCAGAACCCTACTGCCATCGGTCGTAATTTGGGGTGTGGCGGTGCAAGTTCCAGATTCAATTTCTTCAGCATTTATCCAATCAAAGTGGAATACCATTGCCCTATCTGCCCGTAGCTGGCAATTGATTTGCCTTAGCCCAAAGAAATGAAACTGTTCCTGTGATGAAGATACCAGTTGGGTGTTGAGTGCATTGGTTAACTGTTCTTGATCGAGAGCCATTTGCATCCGTCCAACGGATGGATGCAGTAATTCGATTTTTCGGTGCATTATACTTTCGGTATTGACAGCCGATGACCCGATATCGAAGCGCAAGAAAGCTACGCGCAGGTGTTGGCGCAGGAGAAAACCGTACATCTCAATAGCTAACCCATCGAGTTCGCCACGAGCTAATTGTTTGAGGTTGGCTTTAACTCTAACTTGCAGATGTTCGGCATCAATCAGATTTGACAACACCAGTTCAATGAATTTATTAACTATCTGTTCTCCAAACTTGATTTTTTCTGTAGTCACGCTTAATTTTTGTTTGTTGTGTTCTACTTACTCAATTTTAGCGACGAGGATATTAAACTTAAACTGACAAAAGCATTAATTGTTTGTACTTTAGGACTTACACAGAAATCATCCACATCTGTCAGGGCGGGTTTATCTATATCAATTTTGGAAGCAGAAATTTTTGGTGCAACCCGCCCCTACAAGCATAATTTTACTGTTGGCGTAAGTCTTGTACTTTCAAAGCGGGGATGAGATTTTAACAGATAGCACAGACAACAGTAGCGAGAGTTAAACTTTAAGTGTTGTCTAAGCTTACTCTGTCCGTAAAATCTCAGTGCTTTTAGACCTGTGAGTATCAATATCTAAATATAAGGGAGTTGAGTTGAAATGCCCAAATTTATTATGTCTGCAATGCTTTTAGTTATCTTAACTAGCTGTACGGAAGGAAACCGTCCACAGACAGAAGTTTCTCCCGCAGCAACGCCCATTACTAAATCCTCTGCTCAGGAAGCACAACAAAAAGCAGTGGCAACGCTGCAACCTACAGCAGGTAATAAGGCTGCTGGCACTATAGCCTTTACACAAGCAGGAGATTCAACTTCAATTAAGGTGGATGTAACAGGTTTGGCTCCTGGTAAACACGGTTTTCATGTCCATGAAAAAGGCGATTGCAGTAGCAAAGATGCTAAATCGGCAGGAGACCATTTTAACCCGACCAAACAGCCTCACGCTGCGCCGACAGCAGCAAAACGCCATGTGGGAGATTTAGGAAACTTAACGGCTGATAGTACAGGTAAGGCAACAACACAACTGCAAGATTCGGCGCTTCGTCTATCAGGTGAGCAGTCTATTATTGGTCGCGCGGTGATTATTCACGCTAAAGCCGATGACCTTAAGAGTCAACCATCTGGTGATGCAGGTGGACGGCTGGCTTGCGGTGTGATTAAAGCTACAAACTCTTGATGAATTATGCTGAATTTATTCGTTAAAGGTATTACTACTGCCACTTTAACTGTGATGCTGAGTTATTTGAACAGCAATTTAACAGCATCACTGGCAACATTTGACTTAAGGCAGTTGCTTTCTTCCGATAGTGCGATCGCGCAAGTGCTGACTGGTCAGTTCGTATCAACTTCATCTCAAGATACCCTAATTATTCCAGGGAGTCGAGTTGGTGCAGTAACGAGCAAGACTACACGAAAAGATTTAGTTAAATTATTCGGTGCATCCCGTCTGAAGGATGGCAGCATTTATGGCGCTGAAGGCATTGGGAAATTTTCAGTTACTAGAGTCAATCTTGGGGCTGAAAAATCATTTACTGTAGTTTGGAGTAATAACGCTAAAACTAAACCTGTTTCTGTGACTGACTTGGGAACTGCGTGGAAAACTCCTGAAGGTATTGGTGTAGGAACTTCTTTGACTCAATTACGCCAAAAGTTGGGAGAGTTTAAACTTTTTGGGCTTGGTTGGGACTATAGTGGGACAGTTTTGTTAGAAAAAACTAAATTATCTCGCTATCATCGCAAACTGATGATACAGGTAGAAGCTGCTCCTAATGCTGCTAACAAGTTTCCGAAGGATTATCGAGTTGTGAGTGGCGACCATGAACTCTATTCAAATAACCCTCACTGGAAACCTTTGGGAATTAGGGTAGGCGAAATAAGTGTAGTGCTGAATTCCTCAAAATAAGCTGTTAATTTGATGTTTTAGGGGGAGAGGAGGGAGGAGGGAGGAGAGAGGAGAGAGGGTTTGATAACTTTTATCTAAATGAAAAATCTACAAGTTTATTTGCGCCTTAGCTTAATTACAAAGATAGTTTGGGCTTCATTTTAGCTGAATTTTTGTCTAATTTTCTTTATTTCATTAAGTTAGTGATGGTGTTCAGAAGTTCTTGCTGTAAATAGGGTTTGGTAAGGTAAGCAGAAGCACCTAATTCTAATGCTAAGAGTCGATGCTTTTCACTGTTACGTGAGGTGAGCATCATTACAGGGATTTTATTTAATTCTGGATCTTGAGTACGATGGTTTAAAAATTCAAAACCATTCATCCTTGGCATTTCTATATCACAAATTACTAAACTAATATCTGAAGATTTCCGAAGTTGTTCTAATGCTTCTTGACCATCTTGCGCTTGTAAAATGTGATAACCTGCTTTTTGAAGGTGCAAGGTTAATGTTTGTCTGTGACTAAGAGAGTCATCTACTACTAAGACGGTTTTAGGGTTGAAGGTGACAGCAGGTGGTAATTCTCGGACAGTATTTGCTGTTCCTGCGGGTAGGGCTTTTGATGATACGTTTGATGCGGAAAGCAAGTTACTTTGGTTGTTAGGTGAAACTTGATGCTCTAGTAGTACTGCGCCGTCAATTGCTAGGAGGAGATGACCATCGCCTAATATACTACAACCAAATATATAGTTTGGTGTGGCGATCGCACTTCCTAATGGTCTAATTACTAATTCTTGTTCACCAATAATCTGATCGATTTCTAGTGCTAATAAACCTGTGGTTCCACGCAGTAAAAATAATTGCAGATTATCTGTTTGACTTTTTTGCTCAGACTTAATACCAGCAGTTTTATCCTTAAATAAGGATGAATACTTAGCAAAATAGTTATAGTTAATCAAGTCTGAAAGTTTATAAACAGGTATAGCTACTGTATTTTGTTCTTGTTCTTTAGCATAACCTTGTTCATATAGCAATATTTTTTTGTCTTCCCATACCTGAATTTGTTCGGATTTAGCCAGAACTATTTTGACGATAGATTCTGATAATAAGGCATAATTAAAATTACCTGCCTGACAGACAAAAAACTTTGCACTGGTCAGAGAAAAGGGAATTTGTAGTGAAAATATAGTTCCCATTTGTGGTTGCGATTCAACTGTTATAGAACCTTTCAAACTTTGTAACTGGTTGCGGACAATATCTAACCCTATCCCTCTACCAGAAAGATCGCTAATTGTACGCGCTGTAGAAAACCCAGGTTCAAATATTAAATCTAATAACTGAGATTTGGAAATTTGATTTATTTGTTCTGGGCTGATAAAATTTAGCTCGACTGCTCGTTGACGGATCGAGTCAAAGTTTAATCCTTTACCATCATCTCTAACTTCAATGATTGTTTGATTGCCTTGATGATAGGCGCGAATTTCAATTTGACCTGTTTTGGGTTTTCCTTGTTCAACACGGTTTTCAGGCGCTTCTATGCCGTGATCAAAGGCGTTTCGGACTAGGTGGAGTAGTGGTTCATAAAGTTTTTCGGCGATCGCTTTATCAACTAAAACCTGACTCCCACTAAATTTTAATTCTACGGGCTTGTTTTTAGCGATCGCTAATTGTTCCACCATCCTCGAAAATCGCCCAAATATCTCCCCTATAGGCAACATTTGCACCGCCGTCATGTCATTTCTCATGTGCGATAACAAGCGTTGTTGCCTTTCTAGGGTATGGCTAAATTGTTTGGTAATTTGGTCGATTGTGTCTGTTACTGTTTCTAGTTGCAGCGTTTCTTCTATTGCAGTAATAAATAACCGATATAATTCTGTATAACGATCTAATTCTAATGTATCAAAAGCGGTTGATTGGTTATTGCCTAATTGTGCTAACTGCATATTAGGTAAAAGCAGTTGTTCTAAAGCGATTATGCTATCGTTTTTAATACCATTTGCAGGTAAGGTTAATAATTTATTTGACCAATCACGCAATTTATTAATTGTTTGTTGGTGTTGTTTGAGGTTAGCACGAAGTTGATTAACTGCTGCTTGCAAATTCTCATCTTGAGCAATTTGACGATTTTGATTAATCAGCAAATTACTAGCTAAATGATTGATTCGTTCTAGTTCCTCTAACTCAACTCTGACAAATTGATTACCCGTTTTGCTAGTATTTTGTTGATGAGGTAATGTGGGATGATTAACTTGGTGTTTTTCTCGCTGTTGATCTACGTTATTAGTGGTTTGGTTAGGTTCAGATATTTTTAATTCTTCGGTAAAAGGAACTACTTCTGGGGCTGTACTTATTTCGATTGAGCTATTTTCTGATTGAGAGGGGCTACCCCAAATTTCGTCAATTAAAGTATCTTCTTTACTGAAAGCATCGGAAAATTCTGGGGAATGTTCTTCTAAAATAAAAGTATTAATTAGAGGTTGCTCTAACCAGTTTTTTTCTAAATCACTTAGGGGAGGACTATTTTTATATTCTTTAACAGCTTTAATAAGTCGGCGTTCTAAAATTTGTAGTAGAGGTAAATTGCGGTAATCTGCTAGGTTAGTAACTTGATTGGCATACAAAAATTTAGCGATCGCTAAATTTACTGTGAGTAATGCTGCTTTTTGATAAAGTCCTAATGTCGGGCTATCATTGGGATCTTTAATTGCATCTATAAAACTGCTCACCCAATTATCTATATATTTAGCAACAGTTTGAGCTTCTTGAGTGGCTGTTTCTTGGTCTTCTGTGTCTTGTTGTAAAACTTGGGGAACAAGTAAATTTAAGGAAAGATCTGATTGGGGGATATTTTCGTAATGATCAAACCAACCTAAGCAAGTGCGAGTTGCTTTTAAATAAAACTGAGATAATTTTTGATGTAATTTATTTTGAGTGTTAAAGCGATCGCTGATAATAAATTCCCGAAACTGCTCAAGCTCGGTTTCTACATTTTGAGAATTAACTGGTATTTCCCCGGCTTCACTGCTAATTCCTGCTAATTGCTGCAATGCCTCTGATGGTGTGCCGCCATCTATGCGATCGCCTGATAAAATATTCTGTTGCCCTTCCTTAAAATTAGCTAAAGCAATCTCAGCAATATTTAATGCTTGATCGGGATGAGCTTCTATTGCAGTAATTGTAGCTTGAGCGATCGCACCAAAACCAGATAAATTAAAAGACTCTGCTAACCCAATAAATACTTCTGCTTCCGAGCGTAATAAATTTGCAATATCAGATAAACTATTTTCTGTTGGCTCGCTGCTTTTAGCTTGTGCGATCGCATTAGAAAGGTTTTCTAACCGTTGCTGCACTCCTATCTCAAATATAGATTGCACAACATCAAACCCTAATTCCGCAGAACTAGGTATTTGCGCTGGATCGCTTAAAAAGTCACCAAGTTTTTCCTCTAATTGGATAAATACCGCACTAGAATGATTAAGAGCTTGCTCCTTATTAATAGTTCCTCCATTAAGTTGCAACATTAAAGGTTCGCGCAAGCATTCGTAACCTTGTAGCAGCAATGATTGCAACTTGGCATCAATAACTAATTCGGGGTTATAAAGAGCTTTAACAACATCTTCCAAAGAATGGGCAATAGTTTGAATTACCTCTAACCCCACATTCGCCGATGCCCCTTTCATAGTATGGGCTGCCCGCATTAAATTATGTATTTTAGCGGTACTACGGTCTTCTAAAAGTGTGAGAATTTCTTGCTCAATCACTTGTAATAATTCTGGAGCTTCACTTTGAAAATAAAAATAAGCTTGCTCCTGTATACTTTCATCGGTGATCATATTAGCTTCTTTGGATACCTTTGCGCCTTTTTAGATCTATTGTAAAAATTAATACTCTTGGTTTTTTATCGCAGATGTAAGCAGATGGACGCAGATTACGCAGATGTGTAATCAAATTTTATGCCCTGATGCAAGAGGTTTAATCTCCCAAGAACCTTTGCGTCCTTTGCGTTGAAAAAAGAATCAAACGCAAAAGACGCATTAACCAATAAACGCCCTTAATTCACCTTAAACTTAGCAGCACTCGCTTGTAAATCTTGAGCGGTTGCTAGTAAGTCTTGGAAGTTAGATGAGATTTGAATTGAATCTTCAGAAGTTTGGTTAGCGATAGTCGCAACTTGGTTCATAGTTTGAGTAACTGTTACAGATTGGTTTGTTTGAATTTGAGTAGCTTCGGTGATGTTTTCTACTAACTGACTAATTTGAGATGTAGCTGCCGCGATCGCATTCAAATTTTGTCGAGTTTCATTCACTAAATTTGTCCCCTCGACTACCTGTTGAATACCTGTTTCCATTGCTGCGGCTACTTCCCCAGTTGCACCTTGAATTTCTTCAACTAGCTTCTCAATTTCAGTAGTAGCTGCTGCTGACTGACGCGCAAGACTTCGCACTTCGTCCGCAACCACCGCAAACCCCCGCCCGTATTCTCCCGCACGAGTTGCTTCAATTGCAGCATTCATCGCCAACACATTTGTCTGCGTAGCAAAGTTACTAATTAACTGCACAACTTTAGAGATTTTTTGGGAAGATTCACTTAACTGCTTAATCTTCTTCCCTGTTTGGGAAACTGTTTCGCGAATCTCAGAAATCCCCTCAACTGTGCGGTTCATTGCTGCATCCCCAGATTGTACTGTTTGGTTGGCTTGCTGCACTGCCTTTTCTACTTGCCGTGCGTCTTCTGCTACCGCTTGGGCAGAATGAACCATCTGCTGAATTTCTTCTAAAGCTTTGTTAATTTCTTGGAACTGTTGCTGCGCTTGGCTAGATAGTTGTCCAATTGAGGAACCACTATTGCTAGAAGTTTCTGCTACTTGTTTAGCCGCAATCTGTACTTGGGTAACAATTTTCCGCAGGGCTTGCAGGGTGTTGTTATAAGCATCAGCAATTGTGCCTAGTTCATCTTCAGTAATCGGCGCACGTACTGTTAAATCACCGTCTAAAGCTGGACGCACTGCTTTGAGCAATTGTAAGGCGCGTTGCTGCAATAACTCTTTGGCTGCTTTATCTTTTTCGGCTGCTTGTGCTAATTGTTGGGATTGCGTCTGTAGTTGTTGTAAATATTCTGCTTGTTGAATCGCTACACCAATTTGAGCAGCAACTTGTAGCATTAACTCTACTTCATACTGTTCCCAATGGCGCGTTTCTTTATTTTGGAACGCAGATAGTAATCCCCACAATTCTTGCCCTTTAAAGATTGCCACGACAATGCAAGCTTTAACATGGAACCCTTCTAATGCTTCTACATGGCAATCAGTTAAGCCACCATTGAAGACATCATCCACTACTAACACTTCATTGTTACGGAATCTGCCACCTTGATGCTCATTTAAATAGGGGTCTTCCCATGCTGTGAGGCGATCGCGCCCTACCAGTTTCGGTTCGCCTGGGGCTTCTGATTCCGCAATGAAGTCTCCGAAGTAGTCGGGACGGAATTTATAAACTGCTACCCGATCTACTTTAATTAAGCTTCTGACTTCTTGGGTAGTTGTTCTAAATATAGTTTCCAGGTCGAAGGATTTGCGAATGCGATCAATTACTTTAGTCAGAGTGCGATCGCGTTCTGATGATTCTGCTAATTTCGCTGACTGTGTTTGTAGTTGTTGCAAATACTCCGATTGTTGAATTGCTACCCCAATTTGAGCCGCCACTTGTAGCATTAACTCTACTTCGTACTCTTCCCAATGGCGCGTTTCTTTATTTTGGAAGGCAGATAGTAATCCCCACAATTCTTTCCCTTTAAAGATTGCTACTACAACACAAGCTTTAACATGGAAGTTTTCTAATGCTTCTACATGGCAATCTGTCAAGCCACCATTGAAGACATCATCTACTACTAACACTTCATTGTTGCGGAATCTGCCGCCTTGATGCTCATTGAGATACGGGTCTTCCCATGCTATCAGGCGATCTAATCCAGCTAGTTTCGGTTCTCCTGGTGCTTCTGATTCGGCTATGAAGTCTCCAAAGTAGTCAGGACGGAATTTATAAATTGCTATGCGGTCTACTTTGATTAAATTCCTAACTTCTAGAGTGGTAGTTTTAAAGATGGTGTCTAAGTCAAATGTTTGGCGAATGCGATTAATTACTTTAGTTAAAGTGCGATCGCGTTCTGATGCTTCTGCTAATTTCGCTGACTGTGCTTTTAATTGCTGCAAATATTCCGCTTGTTGTATCGCTACCCCAATTTGAGCCGCCACTTGTAGCATTAACTCTACTTCGTACTCTTCCCAATGGCGTGTTTCTTTATTTTGGAAAGCAGATAGTAATCCCCACAATTCTTGCCCTTTAAATATGGCTACTACAACACAAGCTTTAACATGGAAATTTTCTAATGCTTCTACATGGCAATCTGTCAAACCGCCATTGTAAACATCATCTACTACTAACACTTCATTGTTGCGGAATCTGCCACCTTTATGCTCATTTAAATAGGGGTCTTCCCATGCTATCAGGCGATCTAATCCAGCTAATTTCGGTTCTCCTGGCGCTTCTGATTCGGCAATGAAGTCTCCGAAGTAGTCGGGACGGAATTTATAGATTGCTACGCGGTCTACCTTGATTAAATTCCTAACTTCTAGGGTGGTAGTTTTAAAGATTGTGTCTAAGTCAAATGTTTGGCGAATGCGATTAATTACTTTAGTTAAAGTGCGATCGCGTTCTGATGCTTCTGCTAATTTCGCTGACTGTGTTTGTAGTTGTTGCAAATATTCTGCCTGCTGCAACGCCACACCCAATTGGTCGCCAATTTGTGCTAACAAAGCTACTTCTGCTTCTTCCCATTTGCGCGTACCTGAGTTTTGGTAAGCGCCTAGCAAACCCCAAAGTTTTTCACCTTGATACACAGGGACAATTGCATAAGCTTTAACTTGGGATTCTTCCAACACCTCCATATAACAAGGTGAAAACCCAGCTTTGTAGATATCTTCTACAGCAAAAGTTCCTTTCTCACGAAAACGACCGCCTTCTGTTTCTTGTAAATAACTATCAGCAAGCCTTCTTTTACCTAAACCTAAGTTTTGTACAGCATGACAATTACTTTGGTTCGCTTGCAAACCTTCTAAATTCGCGCTTTTTTGTAATAAAGGAGTCCATTCCGCCCCTACAGACTCTAAAACAAATTCACCACTCCAATCATCGTTAAAACGATAAACTCCCACACGATCAACTTTAAGTAACTCCCGCACATCCCGTGTAGTTGTCTTAAAGATCGTGTCAATATCTAAAGATTGGCGCAAGCGATCAATCACTTTCGCGGCTGCCCTCTCCCGTTCCGTCGCCTTGATTAATTGCTCAGATTGCCCCTGCATCTGCTTTAAGTTCTCAGATTGTTTGAGTGCTACCCATAATTGCCCAGCAATCTGATTGAGCCATTTTACTTGTGATTGTTGCCAATGGCGAGGTGCAGAATTTTGATATACACCTAATAAACCCCAAAGCTGTTCCCCAACAAAAATGGGAACTATTACATAAGCTTTAACTTCAAATTGTTCTAATATATCTACATGGCATGGTGAATGACCAGCTTTGTAGACATCATCAACTACAAAAGTTTCGTGATAGCGATAGCGCCCGCCTTGGGTTTCTTGGAGATGGGTATCCGCCCAAACTGTTTTTATTCCTGGACCCACTAATTTTGTCCAATTACCGCCTACTGACTCAACAATAAATTCGCCACTCCAGTCAGGAGCAAATTGATAAACTGCTACACGGTCAACTCGCAGTAAGTTACGAATTTCTTGAGTTATGGTTTTAAAAATTGCATCTTGATCTAGAGAGGAGCGAATTTTATCAATTACTTTACCAACTGCTCTTTCTTTCTCTATTTGTTGTTGAATTTGTGAGCGGAATTCAAGCTGTTGTAGGGTAATAGTTAATTGATTACTGATTTGATCAATTAAGTTAATTTCTGTTTCTTGCCATTGACGTGCTTCAGCGCAATTGTGTACTACTAATAATCCCCAAATTTGGGCATCAACTACAATTGGGACAGTAACACTAGCTTGAACTTGAAATTTTTCTAGCAGTTGTCGCTGATAAGGCGTAATTGTAGCGTGATTAATATCTGCAACAACAACTTCACCTTGCAGATATTCTTCAGGTTGATCTAATCCAAATGTCAGCGTTGGTAAGTTTTCATTTAACGCAGGTGTCCAACCGCGTTTAAGTGACTCTGCTACTACAGTTCCTTTTTCACCTGCTGCACCAAAGCGATAAATGAGAGTGCGATCGCATTGCAATATTTCCCTAACTTGCGTAACAGTCACATTCAGCAGTTGGTCTAACTCTGAGCAAGATTGTAATTGAGATGCGATCGCTTTTACCTGTTGACGCTGATTTAATAACTGTCGTTGACTAGCAGCTATCAAACTATCTTTAAATTCTTTTGGTACTGTTTCAATAAAATTTTCAACTTCCTCAAACTGTTCGCTGAGATTATGTTTAGTCAGCCATCCATCTCCTTCTAATTCCTCTTTTAACTGGTTAACAGCAGCTTGAATCTGTGCAGTGCCATTATTGAGCAAGCTTTGATCACTATTATTAACTTGCGCCAATTTATTACCTTCAAGTTTTTGATTTATTTCGTTAAAAATTGTCATGGTAGATCCCTTAGTAATCAAAAAAAATTGCTAATACCTTAATTCTATTGAATTTTTACTTCTGACTCCACAAACTAACTTGGCTGATAGCTTCAGGATTCAAAACTCTCAAAATCTCATTATCCTTACTTATAAAGTAGCCTTGTAAAAACGGCATTAACTCATCCTTAAATAATTTGCGGTCAGGGATTTTCATATCTTGCACATCAAGTACGTCAATATCATTTACTTGTGGCACTAATAACCCTAAAAATTTACCTTCTACTTGCACTACCATTGCCATCATAGCTAGTAATGATTCTTGCTGTGTAATTGCCGGAAAACCTGTGAGGGCGTTTATATCTATTAACCATAAAATTTCTTCCCGCCAGTTATAAATTCCTAACACACAATTAGGAATTTCAGGAACAGGCAAAATATCTCCTATGGAAACCTGAAAAAGTTCAGCAATGCACTCCAGGGGGAGTAAAGCTATATCTTTTAAACCTAGCTTAAAACTAATAAACTTTTTTTCAGAATGTGAGTAATCACTTGATTGCGATCTATTAGGAGCAAACATTAGCTATGCCAATTTTAAGTAGATTTATTTAAACCACGCTTCCAAAGCGCAGAATGTTAATATATTCTTTATTATAATCAACCTCAAGCCATTAAAGTTTTGATTGTTTCAATCAATTCTACTTGATTTACAGGCTTGGTAATATAAGCATCTGCCCCTAACATATTTCCCCACAATTTGTCAACATCAGTATTTTTTGA
Source organism: Crinalium epipsammum PCC 9333 (assembly GCF_000317495.1). Lineage (GTDB taxonomy): Bacteria > Cyanobacteriota > Cyanobacteriia > Cyanobacteriales > PCC-9333 > Crinalium > Crinalium epipsammum. The sequence continues at coordinate 5,280,297 of NC_019753.1, read as the reverse complement.
TGAAGAAATTACTACAGGAATTTTATTGGTAATAGGATTATTTTTTAGTTCACGGCAAAGTTCAAATCCGCTTTGATCGGGAAGAATAACATCCAAAATTATTAGATTTGGGTGATTTTTATCTATTATTTCATGTGCCTCTTGGCTATTTTTGGCAACAACTACAGATAAACCTGCTTGTTTTAAATACAAACTAATAACTTCTAAATCTGTTGCGGAATCTTCTACAACTAAAACACTATTCATATCAGCACCAACCCTCTATTTTTTATAAACCAAACACTAACATTCTGTTGCTCTACAGCTAAAATACTGTTTAATTATTTGATAAGATTCTCTGCTATACTAACTTAATTGCATCTTAGATGCAGATAAATCTACTGCTCCTACAGGAAAGTATTTCCGCACAACAGCCAGAATTTTTTGAGCCTCTACTGGTTTTGGTACAAAATCTGATGCTCCAACCACCTTAGCACGTACTCGATCTATCAGCCCATCGTTGCCTGTCAAAATTATCATGGGCGTATTGACAAAAACCCCAACTCGTCGCAGTTGAGAGCAAATTTCATAGCCGTTGACAACTGGCATCATTAAATCTAAAAAAATTAAATCTGGTTTCCGTTGTAGCAGTATTGGTAATGCTTGCACTGAATCTTGGATACTGACAAACCGAAAACCTGCCTGAGTCAAAATATGTTCCATTATCTGACAAGTTTGAGGGCTATCATCTACACAAGCAATTAGTGGGCTTGCGGCTGTAACTGTTTGATTTGACTTAACTGGTTGCTTTTGTGTAAGACTTACCGAAGATGTGCTTTCTACTTTAGTGGTAGTAAGCGCGGGCAAATCAGCTACCTCAACTAGCCCGATGATGCCTTTGCGAATGTAAGGAATTAAAGAACGGGTTAGCAGTACTAAGTCTTGTTTCATTTGCGCGGCTAAGTCCCGCAGTGTATGCTGACCGTCGATCCGACTAATAAAGTTTTGATAGACAGCAGATGGAGTTTGCTGTTGTAATTCAGTTGGTCGTTTAATTATAGGTGCAAGGTTAGGTGATATTTTGGCAAACCCCAATTTCCGCCATGATTCCCAAACTTGTAAGATATCTTTAAAAGCTTGATCTGTATTAATCGTAGCTATTTGAAGATCTGGGAGCGATTGGGGGCTTTCAGAATAGGTGAGTGATTGGATAGCCGCTTGCTGGATGATATCAAATAACACTTCTGCGATCACTCCTGTAATCACAGATATAAATTGCTCTTTGGTAATGCGATCGCGCATCACTAAGGCTGTTAACTTTTCATACTGCCAGCAACTTTGTGGAACTTCTGGTTGCGGAACGTTAAGATTAAGCGAAGTAGAGCTAATTTGGTTTTGAGATTTCCCATCAATTAACTCAGGAATAATTTCTAGACAATGTTGAATCAGATGCCTTTGCCAAAGCCGATTAAGATGGACTCCACCAGTTGCCCAACTTAAACTTCCTTGAGTAAATAGTAAGCTCCACTCCAGCCCTGAGCTTGACTGTATATTGAGAGTACCGTTGAACTGTTTCCAGCTAAGGTATTGTATCCTACTGACTTTAAACTGGTTATCCATCTGGTTTTTAAGTAATCGTATAGTTGCACTGGTAGAATATTCTTGGAGAGAGCTTAAGTTTGTTTGATATCGAATTTTTCAGATTAAGTTTAATATAAAATTATACCAGCAGATCATCATTCAAAAAACTTATTATTAAATAATATAATAAAATTATAACTAATTTTTTCAATAAAAACTGCTATTGATTTTTAGAAATATTTAAAATTTTACGGTATAAAAAATATCAAGAAATGTGATCATGTTTATGGTAAAATTTAGTACTTCTAATTGTGATAGTTATCGGCGGGGGAATTGTAGTTAAGTATCCATTTAGAGTTGCCTGGGTTAAAATAGATAATTAAAATACGAGAATCCAGATTGTCACATAAAAAGAAAGTTTTAGCAGGATCATGTAAACTTATATTTTAAAAGCAAATATTTAGGATGCAAGTAAATGAAAAAAATTTTAGTAATTGAGGATGAAGCTCCTCTGCGGGAAGATATATTAGAAATTCTTGATTGTTTAGATTTTGAATGTCTTGGAGCGGAAAACGGTGTTGTTGGGGTAAAACAAGCACAAGAGTATTTACCTGATTTAATTATTTGTGACATTATGATGCCAGAACTTGACGGTTATGGCGTGTTAAACTCCCTACGTCAGTCGGCTAAAACTGCTATCATTCCATTAATTTTCCTGAGTGCCAAAGCTGATAAAGCAGATATTAGGCAAGGCATGAATATGGGAGCAGATGATTATTTAACTAAACCTTTTACAATTAGTGAATTAGAAGAAGCAATCATGGCTTGTTTAGAAAAACAAGCAACTCGTAAACAAGCTCAGGAGATGTTACGAGAAAGCGAAGCAAAAAGTCAGCAATTAACAAAACAGCAAGAACTTCTAGATAGTTTAACTAAGCAGATTCGTAATTCTAGTGCAATTAGAAATATTATTAATAGTACTTTAATTACTATTCGCAATTTATTGCAAACTCATCGCTGTAGTTTCTTAGTTTATCGTGGCAATGTTGATGAGCCATACTTTGAATTAGTTGCAGAATCTTCTGATGTTGAAGTAGCAAATCTAGCTAAGTCTAATGCGTTAATGGAAGAAGCATCTTTAGGAGAGTTAATTCTTAACCAAAGTAGGATTGAGTTAAACGATATTTCGCAAAGTTCGCAATTAGATGTGAGTAGCTTAAATTACTTAATTTCACTAAATTATACTGCTATTTTAGCAGTAACTATTCAATTTCTTTCTGGAGAAGTTGGGGTGATCGTGTGTGAACACTTCAGCAAACCTCGGACTTGGAGCAATAATGAAGTAGAACTTCTGCAAGCCGTAGCGGATCAGTTACCGATCGCTCTTTAGTTTGGGATCATTTGGGAGCATAATAGATTAATAGTCACAAAGCGGACATAATCATCTCTACCCATTATGACTCCTGCTGAGATTGAAGCCGCGCTGCAAATAGCATTTAGTCAGTGTGAGACGTTATTTTGCAGCTTAACAGAGATGCAGAAGGAAATTCTGTTGCAAGTGTTGGTTGAGGAATTAACTGCTAAACCTATAAGTAATTTACCAACCAGTGATGATACTGATAGTATTAATCCTTTAGAGCAACTAACGGTTGAGGAACGTGAGGCTTTTTTGGAGTTTGTAAAAAAACAACAAAGGCTAAAACGTGCTTGGAAAATCCAATTATTAAATGATTGGCTGCACAACATCGACTCTGGCGCAGTACAATTTATACGCTCGCGCTATGGTATTCAATGGCTAAATCAGATCAAACAAAGCCACATAGCAGCCTATATAAAAGAAGATGATCGTTCAAGGCTAAAAGTAGGCGATCGCATAGAATTATCTAATAGATTATGGGAATGGGTACAAGAAAATAATCCTGATAGCCAAGAGTGGTTTCCTTGTAGGGTGGTTGGGATATCGGAGACACATATTAGTGAATCTGATGCTTCTTGGGATGGAATGCGATCGTATACTAATTGCTTAATTCGCTTCGATAGTGGTGTGGAATACGAGATTCAAGGAGTTTATGAGTGGAATCGTTATAACTGGCGATGGGCATCAAGTGAGGAGTGAGGGCAGAGGGGCAGAGGGGCAGGGGGGCGGAGGGGCAGAAATTTCGTTTGTGCGGTTAATCAATTAAATTATCTTTAACTTAAAACTTTGTAAAGACGTTGCATTAACGTCTTTACATTATGTGCTGATCTAAATGCTGATTGAGGGATTGGCGCATAATGTCTACCGGAATTGGTTGATTTAACCAGATTTTTAATGCGGCTGCGCCTTGGTAGATCAGCATTTCTAAGCCATCAATAGTTATAGCACCAAAATTTTGAGCCGCTTTTAAAAACTGAGTTGGTTTGGGGGTGTAAATTATATCGTATGCGATCGCATCTGTTGGTAATTTTGCCATCAACTCTGCATCTACTGGTGAGTCATTAACATGAGGGTGCATTCCTATAGGCGTTGTATTTACTAACAAATTTGCTTGCGATATTAAATTGGGTAATTCTTCCCACTGATGAACACTAAGATTTACATCTAAGGGTGAATTGGTAAAACTGTCTAAAAATTGGTTTAATTTATCCTGATTTCTGCCAACAACTTGAACCTTACTAAATCCCAATTGGGCGCAACCTGCAACAACTGCCCGTGATGCGCCACCGTTACCTAAGATTACTGCTACAGATTCTTGCCAATTACGATTATGATCTCGTAAAGGTGCGATAAAACCTTCAACATCAGTATTAGTGCCACTCCAACCGTTATGATTACGCCAAACAGTATTAACTGCCCCTACTGCTTGCGCGACGGGAGAAATTTCTGATAGTAGAGGCATAATTGCCTGTTTGTGGGGGATGGTGACGCTAAAGCCTACTAAATCTATAGCAGCAAAACCTGCGATCGCTATTTCTAAATCTTCTGGTTTAATCGGAAAAGGTAAATAGACATAATCTAGCCCTAAATGAGTAATTGCAGCATTGTGCATTACTGGTGAGAGAGAATGTTCTATAGGGCTACCAATTACCCCAAGCAGTTTAGTGGTTCCTTTGATTGCTGGCATTAATAATTGTTTGCTTTTTTAAGTAGGTCAACCTAATTAAATTAAATATAAAACGTTTAACTTTTAAGCGTTATTTTTAATTAGGACTGGGATTTGTCCACTTTTATCTAAAAGAAAAATGAGATTAAGAGGTTAGACACTCCATTGCACTTATTGTGCGCGGTGTCGGGAGTGCCAGACATCCTCTAAAAGCGTTAAAAACTAGATTAATTAAGCTAAAGTTTCTACATTCTGGCGGAAGGCGAGTATGGCGTGATTGCCTTGATAATCTTTTATAGACTCAAGGATAGCATCAGATATTTCTAGTGACACAAGGGTTTTGATTTCAATATTGGTGTTGTAACCTGCTATGTCTCCTAATCGTCTGCCGTGACTACCTTCACCTTGGACTTGATTAATGGTATAACCGCTTACCTCATGGTTTTTTAATAACTTCACAATCGGGTCTTTTAGTACTGTTTCAGCAATAATGGTGAGTAGGGTAACAGATTTAATTGAACTAGCTTTAGAGGACATAGGAAATTTTGCAGAATAAGTTGAGTGTTGTCGGGGTAGTTGAGAGTGCTGTTGCTAAAACAGTATTGTCAATGTTCCCTTGAGTTAATCATACTAGGCTTAGGTATTTGATTGATCTATCTCTTGGCGCTTTTCTTGAGGGATGTAGGGGGATATGAGGGAATTTAATCCGAAATACTCTTTATTGCTGAGATTTTTATATGAGAATTTTTGCGGTAATTATTTTTTTTTGACGATTTAGATTAACCGCAGATATACACAGATACAAGCAAATGAAACAGAAGATTTCATCTGCTTATACAAAATGTCTAATGCTTTTGTTGCGCTTCTGTCTGTTTAGTTTCCTGTGCTTTTTCAGCGATAAATTCAATTTTTTCGGAGTTAGGACTTAAAGTAAAATTACCTTGCATTTTTTGCCCCTCAACTGTTCCTTGCATCTGTACAGGTGGATTATTACAGTTGTTTAAAAAAGGTGCTGAACCTACTAATTCCACTTTTTTGTTTTGCAACTGACCATTAAGAGACGGTTTTTCCTCTGCAATTGCTTGTGCATGACTATTGTTATCAACAGGTAATAATGAGCCATTTAAGTAAATCCCAGATTGCTGAATATGTAAGATTAAATCCTTGGAGTTAACGCATTCTGGTAAATTTTTAGCTTTTAACCGATAGTTGCCATTAATTGCTGGAGGAGCTTTAATATTAGCTTCGCCGTAGGCGCTGACTACATTAAATAAAATCACAACTGAGCCAATTGCTATACCATAAAAACTGAGAGTTTTAAGATTAAAATGGCTACTCATACTTTAACTCCAGAAGGATTTTTATCTGAAAGCATTGATGCCAGATGAGAAGTAACTTTACTATAGCGGCGAGTAATCAAAAGTGTGGAGCGACATTGAATAGCCAGTTGATCTGTATATCGTCCCAGGGTTTGACGCTCAATACCCCAAGCACGACTCGTACCCGCAATGGTAAGGTCAACGGTTGCGGAAGCTTCTACAACTGCTGCAATAGGGTCTGATGACTCTATAATTGGCATTTCAATGCGCGATCGCACACGCTCAGGTAATTGCTCGATCAAAGTGCTGGATTCGTAGCTTAACTCCCTAACAGGTTGATTTGCTTGCGTAACTCGTAAAATACTGAGGCGACGAGTATCACTATTAATCAGCAATCTTATTGCTAATTCCAGCCCTAATTCATCATGGATATTAGCAGAATAAGGTACTAACAAGTTTTCATAAGGGCGTGCTAAATTGCTGCTATCAGCTAAATCTACAAATACTGCTACATCTACTGGCGCGGTGCTGAGAATTTGACCTACTCTACCGCCTAAACGATTAGTACTAAAACCTGAACGATGCCATCCTAATAAAATTAGATCCGCACGGTCAAGTTTAGCAATCTTTGCTGTTTCTCTAGCTACATCATTCGCCATCCGCACAATTGGATGCACCATTGCGCGTACATCTGGTGGTTCTAATGTTTGAATTAATTCTTCTAATTGAGTACGGCGTTGTTGAATTAAGCGGTCTGCTTCAAGTGGTGTGCTACTAAATAAGTAGTCATCATTGAGTTCAATTAACTGTAGCGGATGCACAACTGATGGTTGTAATTTTGTCCCCGCGATCGCCAATGCTAGTTCTAGCAAAATCTTCTGTGTATTCGGATTAGCTACAGGTACTAAAATTTGATAGGTAGCAGTTTCAGGTGTAAGCTTTTCTAAATCCTCTGGTGTTTGTCCTACTTCCTCTAAAACATCTTGTTGAATTAAATGTTTAGGGTAAGTCCATTCTAATAGTGGGGAAGTCATAAATGTTGTCACTAGCGCCATGATTACTAACATAGTGAACAACAACGGCGAAATTACCCCTAAGCTTAAACCTATATTGAGTACAATTAACTCAGTTAAACCGCGAGTATTCATTAACCAACCGAGTGCTGAGGCTTCCCGCTTTTCAATTCCACAAACACGGGCTGCTACATAAGTACCAACGTATTTACCAATAATTGCAACTGTTAGTACTAATAGACACAGCAGCCATAATTCAGGTTTATTAAGTAAGCCAATTTCTGTACGCAAACCGCTATAAGCAAAGAAAATTGGTAGTAAAAATGTTAGTACAAAGTCTTCAGTTTTTTCTGCTAACTCCCTCACTAAGCGAGGGTTTTTTGGCATTGCTGCGCCTAGCAAGAATGCCCCAAAAATTAAATGGATACCAATTAATTCTGTAATTAATGCTGAAGCAACTACACCCATATAGATGCCAGCTAAAACGAATTGGCTAAGTCTAGCTGTGCGATTATAATGGTCAGAAAGCTTTTGGAGAAACCAACGTCCTGCGGTGAGCATGAAGCCGATATAAAGCAGGGAATAAATAATAGTTGGTATAGCTCCAGCCATGCTGTTAGTGCGAGTAACTGCGATCGCTAATGCCAACAAACACCAAGCTGTCACATCATCGACTGCTGCACAAGTCAGTGCTAAAGTTCCTAAGCGCGTACCCTGCAAGTTATTTTCAGTAATAATTCTAGCAAGTACCGGAAAGGCAGTAATAGACATTGCCGCGCCTAAAAATAAGGCAAATGCGGTAAATGTTACACTACTATTAGAAACTAGCGGGTAAAGCAGCAGAGCAAGTAAACTTCCCAAGGAAAACGGCACTAATATACTGACATGGGAAGTTAAAATTGCGATATCCAAATTTCCCTTAAGATATTTTGGATCTAGCTCTAAACCAATCAGAAACATGAAAAATATTAACCCTACTTGAGATAGTATATTCAAGAAGGGAACTGCTTCTGCTGGAAATAAGGATGCGGCTAAATCTGGAGCTACTAAACCAAATAAAGATGGTCCTAACATAATTCCAGCTACAATTTCACCGATCACCAAAGGCTGTTTAATCCAGCGAAATCCTAAGCCTACAACCCGCGATAGTCCGATAACTATCAGCACTTCAAATAAAACAAGAACGATTGTTTGCATAAGTTCCTCAAGGGTGACTTAAGGGTGAAATATGTCTTTGATGTTGCTTATACTAACCGCAATTTTATGAAAGTGCTTTTTAGTTGTGATTTATTTAACAATAGTGCTGAATGCTTAAGATAAAGAAGGCTCTGCGATCGCAAAGCCTTCTTTTAAAAATACTTTTAACGGAAACGTTTTTTGCGTCTTGCTGCAACCGCCTTGCGTTTGCGTTTCTCTATGGGAGTTTCAAAGTGCCGATTTTTCTTTACGTCTGCTAAAATTCCCGCTTTAGACACTTCGCGCTTGAACCGACGTAAAGCAGAATCAATTCCTTCATTGTCGCCTAAAACTATTTGGGTCATTCTTACTCCTTTGTTCCCAGATGCGATTCAGTGGTTAGGTTACCTTTATTTTCTAAAGTTTTATGCAAGAATTCAATAACCAGTATCAATCAGGTAGTGCCAGTAGGCTACTGCGATCGTAATGTCAGATTGATACTGATTTGGGTAGGCTAATAGTCGCCGCGTCTGTCGTTTCCTCTAGAGGAATTTCCGTAACCACCGCCGCGATTACCGCCTGGACGACCACCCCCGCCCCCGCCTCTGTTATCTTCACGAGGTTTGGCTTTGTTAACTTTCAGATCACGCCCCATCCACTCTGCACCATCCAAAGCTTCAATAGCTGCGTTTTCTTGATCTTCTGTTTGCATTTCTACAAAAGCAAACCCGCGTGGTCGTCCCGTTTCGCGGTCATTGGGTAAATTAACGCGCTTAACAGTTCCGTATTCTGCAAACACGGAGTTAAGATCGTCTTCTGTAACTTCGTAAGACAAATTACCTACATAAATCGACATGGAATACCTCCAAAGCTAAATAATGCGGAGATTCAGTTTCAGAGATATGCCTGCCGAGACATAGGGAGACATTTTCTGGAAATTCTGTAGAAAGAAACAAAACCTACAACCGAATCATATTCAACAATTGGTACTTTACCATACATCGCTGGTAGCGATCGCTCCGTTTTCCATCTAGTTAAACGCTTTGCTTCTATTCATGTTTCGGGGTCTTCTGGGAAGCGGATGATGTCGTCGTCTCCCAGGTATTCTCCATTTTGGATTTCAATCATCACCAGTGGAATCACCCCTGGATTTTCCACGCGGTGAGATGTAGACATAGGGACATAAGTTGACTGTTTTTGCATCAAGATCGTTTCTTGACCATTACAAATTACTTTCGCTGTACCAGCTACAACAACCCAATGTTCACTACGATGGTAGTGCATTTGGGTACTAATATGATGACCTGGCTTAACTTCAATGCGATTAATTCTGTAACGATTACCGTCTTCTAAGACTGTAACTGTACCCCAAGGTCGTACCTGTGTGGTAGTTGGATGTGTTGGTGACACATCACTTGGATTTACTAGCTGCTGATTCTGGTTTTCAGTCATGGCTTGCTTGCTGATAGTTAATTATAAGGTATGGCTTTTATATGATTAATAGTAACTTTTGGGTATTCTAACTTTGATACTGTTCTAATCGAAGATTGCAGTAAGGCACAAGCCAAACCAGGGATTTTGAAGATGTCTAATGAAAGTGCGAAGAAATTTCTCGCTGATGCTGCTCATAATATGGTATTGCGCGAAAAGTTTACACAGGTGACAAATCCTCAAGAATTTATTCAAACTGTTGAGGAGTTGGGTTACACCTTTACCACAGATGAACTTAAGGAAGTGGTGAAAGAATATAGTGAGGGAGTTGTGATTAGAAGGAAGACAGGCGTTTGGCAATGGCTACGCACTATTAACTGGGTTTAGTGTTTTAAGATAGACCTCTCCCCTAGCCCCTCTCCTGCAAGCAGAGGGGATAAGATGTTACTACCCCTTCCCTTGTAGCGAAAGGGGTAGGAGAGTTAGGTTTTTGCACGTTACTTTTTATCCCTTTGTCAGTATATGTAAAAATATACTTTATAAAAACTCTAGATAATTTGTCATTTCTTCGGCATCAAGTACCTCCCAAATGAGTATTAACGCCTGCAAAATTTCTCCAATAGATTTACTTTTTTGGAGAGAGTAAGCAATACCCCGATGAGAAAAACCAGCATGATGTAATCTCAAGAAGTCAGTATCTTGCGTGAAAATAACCCGCTTTTGAGATAAAGCAAATTCTAATTGCTGTTCATCTGATTGCCCAATCATTCCTTGTTCTGGGGTAGTGGTAACATCAATTCCTCGTCTTCTCAATCCATTCGCTATGGCAAAGCTAACATTTTCATCTAAGTGAAATTTAATCTTAGCCATGTTGAGGATTTTTTAATTTTTGTTGTAATAATGATGGTGTTTGGGCTTTCAGTTTGCGGGCAAATTCTTCATCTGCGTCAATTTGTTGACGAATTTCATCTCGATGATCGTGATAATAGGCTAGGGCTGCATAGACATCAGATAAGCTAATACTGGGATGGTGATAAAGAATTTCGTCAGGTGACAAACCCATTTGTTCGTGCCAAATCACGATATCCTGAACTCTGATCCGATGTCCTGTAATGCGGGGTTTTCCTCCGCAGACTCCAGGGGTGATTTCAATGTGTTCTTTGATAATGTTAAGTAACATAGGATGAGATTAATTAAATTAGTCTATTAAATATTATGACTTTTTAGAATAGTTTGGCTGTAGGATTGATACATAGGGTAAGCGAAGAGTTTTTAAATATTTGATAAAACTGTGTAAATACTCGGTATTCACTGTTTTTCTAGTTCTAGTAATACTTCATTAAGATTGAGTGGTGTTTCATGTTGTACTTCCTGCATTGCCAAGATAAGTCCTTCATCCTCTATGGCTTCTAGCAAGCGTAGATAGTCAGGAAAATCTATGATTACTTTTTTGATATTGCCTTCAGTATCAGTAATAAGTTCTTGAGCAAATGGGTATTGATCGACTTTCATTTTGGTTTAGGGATTAGTATTCATAATATAACTTTAATGTTAAGAGGATTAGGAGTGCGATCGCACCCACAACCTACACAATAAAATGTCTTGGCGTAGTCTGTAATTAGCACGTATTGCCCTACTTTTAGACTCTAAATCTTTAGATATTGTCAAAATTACATCTACTGTAAAAATCCTTCAATTTCCTCATCGTTAAAGCCAAATTGCCTAAATATACGCAATACATAAGCAGGTGACATTTCTTTTGCTCCTCAATCATCAAAAATTCATGCAGTTCTTCTATAGAAATAGGAGCCTTATAAATATCCGGTTCAGTTTCATAAACTGCTTGGAATGAATCAATACCTTCTTTTAGCTTGTTAATTACATCTTCTTGGGTTTCGCCTTGTCCCACTATGCCATTTTCTAGGCACAAAGCAACCCAATAGCCTGCACTTTGTCTAATTACTACTGTGTAAAAATTCATTATTGTTTATCTGGTATTTCAGATTGTAATGTTGGCATGGTCTACCCTACTGTTATTATTAACACATGGTCATAGATATAGGCATATTCTATAAGAGAGCGATACCTTCGGGAAGCTACGCTAACGACCTGTATAGAATATGGAATATGCCTAAAAAATGATCCGCACTCCTAAATTATCACTTACCTTTTGTTGCGGAAGGTATGAAGTGCTAAGGCTTGATTTATTTTTACCTAGATTCTATAACTTGATCATGTCGTCTATAAAAAGAAAGTATTTAACAGCTTCACTTAAAAGGCTAAATCAGGAATCCGAGCAAGTAAATCGTAAACTAATCTACGCTGGTGGCTCGATACGCTTTCAGTCAGAAAGAGATTTAGAGGATTATATAGAAAAATATTTTCACGAAATATTCCCTGACTTAATTTTGTTCAAGCGTCAGCATAGTATTCAGCTACAGCGATGTGATTTGTTGTGTTGTAATAAATTTACTCAGCAACCTGTAATAATTGAGTTAAAAAATGAAGAGGATAGATATATAGTTCCTCAGTTAACTCGTTATAGAAAAGCGATTTTGTTAGCACAACCAGTTGCTAATGAAATAAATTACTCATTACCAATTAAACTAATAGCGATCGCACCTAAGTTCCATGAAGATAACTACACCGACAAAGAATCATCCAAATTTGAAGAGGATTTTTGCTTTTGGCAGTTTACTTTAGAATTAGAGAACAATTGTGGCAAATTTAAACTATTGAATAATAGTTATAATATTCCTTACCCTATTTTTGGGTTGCCAAACCAAGTTACCAGTTTAAGTTTACAACCTCTTATTTTGCCTGCTTTTACCATGAACTTTTTAGGGGGAATGCCCTTAGAAGGTCGTGATGATTTTAGAAAATTGCGCTCTCTTTTGATGGCTCAACCCAAAATTAAGGAAATTGTGAGCCACAACTATAAAACAATATTATACGCAATAGGAGAAGGAGCAAGCCATAAAAAGTTGGCAGAAATTACTAACACTCCTAGAGGCTTATACTTATATTTGTGGTTGCCCACCCACGTAAAAACTAATATTAAAATACCTGTTACTAGATTTGGATTTGTTTTATATAATAACCAAAGTCCCTTTGCTGAAGCTTCTCTTGTTGAATGGATAGTCTGTACTGAAGATACTATTAATATTAAAGATAAGCCGGATGAGATATCTTGCTCTTTTAATAGGCAGGGTATGATAAAATGGTGCAGACCAAAAGCATATCTTTGGCAAGCAACATTAGGATCTCAAAATACATTTTATTTACTAATATACTTTTTAAAAGGTATTAAGCCACCTATTGATCAGGATACAATGCAATGGTGGGAATCATATAAAACACAAACTCCTGAGCATTTAGGTTGGTACATTGACTTGGCTATCCAAACTTGGAATTATCGGATTAAATAGATTTTTTTTATACTTACAAAATTGAATTAGATATTAACATATTTTTTACCTCGCTTAAAGATACTGAAGGGCTATCTTCTTCTTGTTTAGCTGCTCTTAAATCTCTTAAATCTTCTAAAGATTCTAGCAATTCCTGAATCTGTAAAAATTCATCATAAGGCAAAACAGCAAATTCCTTTTGCCCATTTTTAGTGAGGAACTCAGGATGTAGTTCAATCATTTGTTAATCTCATTATATTTATCCTAAAAATTAGCCCACCTTAAAATATTTTATTTTTGTGGCGTTTCCACAAGCTTTTGCCTTTCTTCTAACTTAGTTTCTAATTCTTGACGAAACTGTACCCCCATTTCATAAAGAGTTCTTGCTTTTTCTTCAGCTTCTTTAGCTGATTGGAGCAACTCTAGCAAAGTTTTGGTATCAGGTAGCTCTTTCATCATTACTCCCTTAAGCGGTTAACAATACTTTCAACTCTCATTTTAGTCTCTAGGACAACCCCTAGCATAGTGGACAACCTCTGTCCAGCTTCCTCGATTTCGTCCATAGTTACTTCAGTAACAGATAGCAATTCTAAAATTCTGCTAATTTCTTGTCGGTAATTGCTTATAAAAATAGCACGTTACTCAGATAAGCAAAAAATTGCACTAAAATACTATTTTCTGGAAATCGAGAGAGAGGAACTCTGACTAAATCAAGACCTTCTGTGAGAATTTGTTCTAATTGCTCAAGTTCTTGGTTTAGTCGGTTACTTAGTTCTCTAATTGCTGGCGTTATACTCATACCTCATTTTACAAACAATATTCAGGTGAGCCATCAAGACTCACCCTCAAATCATACTACTTCACTCCAGCTAACATGGCTTCCTCTTCTTTAGAAACAACGCGCCCTTCATCCTCAAAACCAGTAATTTGATCGAAATTCAAATAGCGATACAAATCACCCGCAAAAGGATTAATCTTCTTACCGACAATATCCAGATATTCCTGCACATTTGGCAGCCTTCCTAATAGCGCACAAACTGCTGCTAATTCCGCAGAACCTAGATACACTTTGGCATCTTTACCCAAGCGGTTATTGAAGTTTCTCGTAGAAGTTGAAAACACAGTTGCGCCATCAGCAACTCGCGCCTGATTACCCATACATAGACTGCAACCAGGCATTTCTGTCCTCGCACCTGCTGCATCAAAAATGCCGTAATATCCTTCTTCTTTTAACTGGGTTTCATCCATGCGGGTAGGGGGACAAATCCACAAGCGGGTTTTAACTGCGCCTTCCCCTTCTAATACTTTCGCAGTGGCGCGGTAATGTCCGATATTCGTCATACAAGAACCGACAAATACTTCTTGCACTAAATCGTTAGCTACTTCAGAAAGTAATTTAACATTATCTGGGTCATTGGGAGCAGCTACAATTGGTTCTTTGATTTCGTTTAAATCAATTTCAATTATTTCTGCATACTCCGCATCTGCATCAGCTTCCATTAATACGGGGTTGGCTAACCATTCTTCCATTTTGGCTACCCGACGCATGATAGTACGGGCATCTGCATAACCACGCGCTACCATGTTTTTTAACAGCGCAATGTTGGAACGGATATATTCAGAAATTGTTTCGACACTCAGTTTAATTGTGCATCCTGCACAAGAACGTTCTGCGGTTGCGTCGGTGAGTTCAAATGCTTGCTCAACTTTTAAATCGGGCAATCCTTCTATTTCCATAATCCGCCCGGAGAAGATGTTTTTCTTATTCTTCTTCTCGACTGTTAGCAATCCTTTTTGCATTGCTACATAAGGGATGGCGTTGACTATATCCCGTAGGGTGATTCCTGGTTGCAATTCACCTTTGAATCTGACTAATACTGATTCTGGCATATCTAAAGGCATGACACCTAATGCGGCGGCGAAGGCGACTAACCCTGAACCTGCCGGGAAGGATATACCCAAGGGGAAACGGGTGTGGGAGTCGCCACCTGTGCCGACGGTATCGGGTAATAGCATCCTATTTAACCAGGAGTGGATAATGCCATCACCAGGACGTAAGGCGACACCACCACGCTGTGAGATAAAATCTGGTAGTTCGTGATGGGTTTTGATGTCTACTGGTTTGGGATATGCTGCGGTGTGACAGAAGCTTTGCATTACTAAGTCGGCGCTAAAACCGAGACAAGCGAGTTCTTTGAGTTCGTCGCGTGTCATGGGTCCTGTGGTATCCTGGGAACCAACGGTAGTCATAATTGGATCGCAGGATGTACCAGGACGTACACCTTGGAGTCCGCAAGCTTTGCCGACCATTTTTTGAGCTAAGGTGTAGCCTTTGCCTGTGTCTATTGGGGGACGCGGACGGGTAAAGATGGGGCTAGGTTCTAATCCTTGTGCAGCACGGATTTTATCGGTTAAGGTGCGCCCGATTAATAAGGGGATGCGTCCGCCTGCGCGTACTTCGTCGAGAATGGTATCGGGTTTTAATGTGAAGGTGGAAATGACTTCCCCTGCTTCGTTGGTGATTTCTCCTTTATAGGGATGGATGGTAATCACCATTCCGGTTTCCATGCTGCTGACATCACACTCAATGGGTAATGCACCGGAGTCTTCAGCAGTGTTGAAGAAGATAGGCGCGATCGCACTACCCAATACATACCCCCCAGCCCGTTTATTTGGTACAAAGGGAATATCATTGCCGATATGCCACAACACTGAGTTAATCGCAGATTTGCGCGAGGAACCTGTACCAACTACATCCCCAACATAAGCGACGGGATGCCCTTTTTTCTTTAACTCGACAATCGTTTCTAAGCTTCCAGGTTGCCGAGATTCCAGCATCGCTAAGGCGTGTAGAGGAATATCGGGGCGGGTGGTAGCGTGGGTTGCGGGTGATAAGTCGTCGGTGTTTGTTTCTCCTGGTACTTTAAAAACGGTAACGGTGATAGCTTCTGGTACTGGAGGACGAGAGGTAAACCACTCCGCAGTTTCCCAAGCTTCGATTACTTGTTGGGCGTAAGAATTAGTTTTAGCTAATTCCTCAACGTCGTGAAAGGCATCGTAAACCAATACCATTTTGCTTAAAGCTTTTGCTGCGGCTTCTTGTAGAGACGCATTTTGATTAAATTGCAAAAGGTCGATCAACGATTGCACATTATAACCGCCAATCATTGTTCCCAGTAACTCTACTGCATAGATAGGTGAAACTAGGGAACTCGTAATTTCACCTTTAGCTATAGCAGTGAGAAAACCAGCTTTGACATAAGCTGCGGAATCGACACCAGGAGGAATGCGATCGCGCAATAACTCTAATAGCGTTTCTTCTTCCCCCGCAGGCGGATTTTTCAGCAATTCACATAATTCTGAAGTTTGCTGTGCATCCAAAGGTAAGGGAGGAATACCTAGCTTTGCCCGTTCTGCAACGTGCTGGCGGTATGCTTCTAACATCATGTTCTCCTGCAACTTCTTTTCGTTCTAATAGTCAAATTATCTTAACGTAAAGCTTCATAGAGTTACTGGTAAGCAATGTGTGCTTTCAATCTCCGTATAATAAGAGCAACCAGGTTAGTTATCTATAATAGAGTAACGAAGCATCATCATTAATTTATGAGGTAACTATGACTACATTAGTAAAACAGCAGAAAATTTATGATGAATTTATTGATTTTATCGCTCAAGGAACAACACCAGAAGATGTGACTAAATTTCAGTTCTCGGAAGCAACTAAAGAACAGATAGAAGATTTAGTTGAACGGGCTAAGACAGGTGAATTATCCACTGATGACAAAAGTGAACTAGAGCAGTTGCTTGTGATTGAACATATTATTCGATTAGCTAAAGCTAAAGCTCATAAATATCTTCAATCTGTCTCAAAATAGGATGGGATTAATTATGTCTCGTTCTTACATTAGCAAAGAACTAAAAGAATTAGTAAGTAAACGTGCTGATTATCTGTGTGAATATTGTCTAATTTCTGAAGAAGATAGCGGTGGGTGTCAATTTGACCATATTATCAGTTTAAAACATGGTGGAGACACTACAGCCGAAAATTTAGCTTATGCCTGTTTGTTTTGTAATTTGAATAAAGGTAGTGATTTAGGCTCAATTATTTGGCGGACAGGCGAACTGGTAAGATTTTTTAACCCCAGAAGAGATCGTTGGGGCGAACATTTTCGCCTGGAGGGGGCAATGATTCAACCTTTAACTGATATTGGGGAAGTAACAGCAAGGATTTTTCAGTTTAATAGTAGCGATCGCTTAATCGAAAGACAAGTTTTAATTGAAGTTAATAGATATCCTGCAACTGCTGCTAACCAACGTATGAATAATGAATGAATTCCTAGTAAGCGGCTACGCAGCTAAATTTAATAAACAGCATTACCTTTATTTTTAATCTTACGTTCCCATTTAATAACAAGACCTCCTTCATTTAACAACTTATTCAATAACTCTTCTAACTGTTCTACTGATTCAAATAGTCGATGAGCTATATATTCTTTCGCTGAATGCCAAACTAATTCGATTAAATTATAATCTGGACTATATGGCGGTAAGAACTCTAAAATAATATTGGGCATTTCTGAGGCAATTTTTTCTAAAATATCTTTTCTTTTGTGGAAGCTGGCGTTATCTAAAATAATAACTATTTTGGCTGAACATTTGGTAAAATCTTCACTTTGTTTACCTTGCTCAATCCATTCTTCTAGTAAAAAAGTATTTAAGAGTTTTATCTGTTCATAAAAAACATCTGCATTTCCTTTTTTGATGACAAAATTCATTCTTTTTTTATCGTGATAACGTAATCCTCCCATGATATTTACTCTTCCTCTTCTTCTTTGTCCCGCCACCTTCTTTCTATAGCCTTTTCTTCCCCATGTTTTTCTTCTTATTACTCTTAAACTAAACCCACTCTCATCCCAAAACCATACCTGTAGACGTTCTGGGGTGGCGAGCGTGATTTTTAAATATTCCGCTAATTTTTCTTTAAATATTTTACGCTTTTCAGGATTTTGTTTGTCTTCTAGGCTATACTTTGCCCAAAGGTAAACGTACTTTTTTCGCTCTAAAATTCTCCTAACTTGAGAGCCGCTTAACTTAATTCCTGTCGCTTTTTCCAAATAAGTTGCTAGCCTCGCTGCTGTCCATCGACCAAACTCATATCCATACTCGGATGGCTCTTTTTCAATGATTTCTAATAAAACCTCCTCATATTTTTTTGTAACTTTACGGAAGTTACCTTCTCTTCTTCCATCTAGAAAGCTTTCTAGTTTATCTGGGTCGCCATGCACCGCCCAATATGCTACTGTTGGATATGCTATCTGTAAAAAATTACTTATTTCTTGGTAAGTTTTCCCCTCATTCATTAATAGTAAAATGAGAACTTTCTCTCTTACATAGGGATTTTCATCTTCTTTTAGAGTTTTTAGTAGCCGTTCTCTCTGTTCTTGAGTCAGATGGTTTTTCGCTGGCATACCTGGCTGGCAATCTCGTACTTATTTAATTCTCTATTATACAATCAAGCTGCGTAGCAGCTTATCAAGAAATCAGTTTTCAAAATAGTTAAACCCGAACTTACACAGTTACTTCATATATAGTGGGTAATTGTTTTTCATTAGCTACCTCTAGCCATCCTTCAATTGCTTCTTTAACCATTTCTATTAGATGTTCATAGCTTTTTCCCCAGGTATGACAACCAGGTAAAGCAGGAACAGTTGCACACCAAACATCTTCTTCTTGCCAAACAATTACTTTTATTTTCATGTTTAAAACTTTTAGGTATTAAAGTGGAATTGTTCTAATTATATCTAACTAAACTTTAAAAACTATCAAAAAAAAATTCTACCCGATACCAGTATAAATGGAGCGGGTAGTTTTGATTAATCATAAGATATGAGTAAAATAACTTAATTACTCAAATCAGCAATTATGACTCTGTTGTTAATTAAGATAAACAACTATCTCTGAAAAGCTAATTGCTTTGACTCCATTTCTAGCTGGTGGAGTAAGTTTTGATCGCCTCTAGCTTTTGCTGCTTGTAGTCGGTATTCCAAATTACGACGCATATTTTCTATATGAATTTGCGTTGTTTGATCTAATGATTTTTCACTGCTTCGAGACGCTGTAAAAGCAGAATTTTTTCTGAGCCATAAATCTGAGTTGGCAGACCTAGCACGATTAGCAACCTCACATTTGAGCAAGCTAGTTACTGGTGAATGTACAGGCATATGTCTAACATAGCGGAAGCTAGAATCTTGTTCCTGGTTTCTGCCGTAGATTTCGGCTTCTTTCACTTCCAGACTAGGTGAGTTGTATTGGTATTTGCTCCTGATGACGCGATTAGATAAATTCATAAGTTTTGCCTGTAACCCAATTTTTTAAGTTTTATTAAGAATTAAACTGCGATCGCTTGTAATCGTGGTTGGCGTTTGGTTTTGAAAAACTTGGACGTTAGAGGTAGTTGTCCAACTATCAATAAAATGCCAGCACTTCTGTATCTATTTTTACAATTTTAACGGTAAGTGTCAAGATAGCCTCGCTTAAACAAGCGTTAAACTAATCTTTATTTAAAAAGTTGTACTAACGGTGTTTATGCTGTAATTAATTGCTTTTGGCTGAATTGCAGCTAGTTAATCATTGATCTCATTTTAACAACAAGATTAAACTCAACCGTGATTTAGCTAACACTGTTGTTGTGATCTGTATTGGTAGATCAGGGGTAAAAGATTAATGTTAACAAAATTTGACATTAATCTGAGTCCCCAATCTATCCATCAGAAGAAAGAAAAAC
Source organism: Crinalium epipsammum PCC 9333 (assembly GCF_000317495.1). Taxonomy (GTDB): domain Bacteria; phylum Cyanobacteriota; class Cyanobacteriia; order Cyanobacteriales; family PCC-9333; genus Crinalium; species Crinalium epipsammum. Next base: position 5,260,524 of record NC_019753.1, on the reverse strand, counting down.
TGCTTTTTCTGGGTCAGATCTAAACGATGCTACAATCGCGCTCTTGCTGCAAGGGAACAACAGCTTTGAGGTTAAAAGTAATTTGGCTTTTTCTTGGGTTTTTTATTATAGCAGCTTATCTTAAATTAGGCAAATTGCAATTAAGAATGAGTGATTGGCAAGTCGCGGAAGAAGTAAAAGCGATCGCTCTTTGCATCATTTCCTTTAATTCGCCCCAAGTAACCAGTTAACGGCGAGGAAAGCTCTACCAGTAAGTCATTGACGGATTGATCATCTAGTTTATAACTTGGCTCAGATGCAAACACAGCATTATAATGAACTCGAATTTCCAGTGTTAAATGTTCGCTTCCGGGTTCTCCAAGTTCTTTCACTGTTTGAACAATTTGCGATCGCAGTTTTATCTTTTCTTGAACTCTATTAATATAAGCGTTAACTTTATCGTCTACTATACCAAACGGCTCTTTTTGCCAACATTCCCTTAGTTCTAACAAGTTAATTAGTTACCCCGTCGCTTAATGTTCCCATCTCGCGTATCCACCTGAGCAAAGCATTAGCGGTTTTAGCGCCTATTTGTCTGTCAAACTGAAATTCAGGTGTATTGCCTTACTGAGTATATTATTTTTCTCTTTAGAGAGTCATCAACCAAAAGGTATCGGATTTAACAAAATTGTTTATATCTTAAGAAAGTTGTGGCGCAACCAACTTGAAAGCTAATATTTTTATTTAAAAGCCTTAATAGCTTCACAAATAAAATTTCTACAACTAAGAATCGTTCACGATAGCGATCCCATCTTTTTTACATTATTCTGTTAGAAATTCCTCGCTATTAATGGATTTGACAGGGTTGAGTGATGCGATAGAGGCTAAATGTGGCGAACAAAATGAAAAATTTCTAGCTCGGCATCAGCCTTGCCGAGCTAGAAATTTCGTTATTTGTTGCCATGTCGAAAGGCAATAAAACAAAAGTGAATAAAAGTGGAGGTGATGAGGTCGCAGTTAGTACAGTTTTCAGGGTAATAGGCGATCTATATGAAAACTTTTCCAAAATTGATGCTGTAATTTATTGGAGATAGAAGAATGTGAAAAAGATTGCAATTGTACTTAGCTTATTAGGTATCGTCAGTGGTTCTCTTACAGGTTGCACAAATGGCAACACTGCTACCAACACAGGTACACAAAGCAAGAATGTTAATCGCGATTTACGCTCAGTTGCTGTCACCCTTGGCGATCTAAGTAATCCTTTCTTCGTTGTAATGGCAAAGGGAGCCGAGGAAGAAGCTAAGAAAATTGGGGGTGATGATGTCAGAGTTACTGTGGTTTCCAGTGGCTATGACCTGAACCAGCAATTCAACCAAATGGAAAATTTTATTGCCGCAAATACTGACCTAATCATCCTCAATGCGGGTGACAGCAAAGGAATTAGACCAGCAGTTGATCAAGCAAGAAAAGCTGGTGCGATTGTGATTGCCGTAGATACGGCAGTAGAGGCAGAAGTGGATGCCACAGTTACCACTAATAACCTGCAAGCTGGAGAGGTTGCTTGCCAATATATTGCCGATCGCCTCAAGGGTAAAGGCAATGTGGTCATCGTTAACGGCCCTCCAGTGACCTCGGTAATTCAGCGAGTTAATGGATGCGAAAAAGCCTTATCAAAATATCCCGATCTAAAAATACTCTCGAAAAACCAGAACGCAGAAGGGAGTAGGGATGGAGGATTGAGGGTAATGAGCGATCTGCTGACAACTTATCCCAAAATTGATGCTGTCTTTGCGATCAACGATCCGAGTGGTGTTGGAGCCGACTTAGCAGCTAGGCAAGTAAGACGCAAGGAATTTTTCATTGTTGGGGTCGATGGTGCGCCAGAAGCCGTAAAAGCGATCGCATCTAATGACAGTCTATATGCAGCGACAGCGACTCAAAATCCTAGAGAGATGACTCAAAAAGCGGTTCAGGTTGGCAACGACATCTTGCATGGCAAAAAACCTAAGTCACCTAATATTCTAATTCCAGTTAATTTGATTACGCGAGAAAACGTTAGCACTGCTAAAGGTTGGTAATTAATCAAGCCTGTTAGTTAAGAATTGCAAAGTCTTTCTAATGTGAATCTTTTGGTACATTCGCATCATCTTTGCATATACCTACGATGTAACCAGAAAAGATTTGCGATCAGATTTTAAAACAAAATTTGGCAATAGTTTTAACGCCAGAGCAAGTCTAAGTTTTCGCAGAAATTGCTTATGACAACCAATATTGAAACCTCATTTCCTGAAGCATCAACCACCACCCCTGTATTGGAAATGCAAGGGATTACGAAACGATTTAATGGTGTACCTGCTCTGCAAAATGTCAATCTTACGATTTATCCAGGAGAGGTTCATGCCCTCATGGGTGAGAATGGGGCAGGAAAAAGTACTTTGATGAAAATTCTTGCCGGGGCATACATTGCCGATGAAGGCGAGATTCGCATTAATGGTAGCCCCGTGAAAATTACCAATCCGGGTACGGCGCGACAGGCGGGTATTAATCTCATTTATCAAGAACTAAATGTCGCACCAAATTTAACCGTTACCGAAAATATTTTTATGGGTAGCGAGTTGCGGCGGGGTCAGTTATTAGACCGTCAAGGCATGGAGCGTGAAGCACGGCAAGTGATCCAAAATTTGGGCGCTAGTTTTGCACCAAATGATGTCGTTGGCAGTTTGTCGATCGCAGAACAGCAACAGGTGGAAATTGCGCGAGCATTGAAGGACAAAAGCCGCGTTTTAGTTATGGATGAACCAACGGCTGCGCTGTCTGATCGCGAGACTCAGCATTTGTTTGAGGTGGTTCGCAAACTACGCTCTGACGGCATTGCCATTATCTACATCAGCCACCGCATGGAAGAAATATATGCTCTGGCTGACCGGATTAGCGTAATCCGGGACGGTCAATATATTGGCAGTCTCACGCGGGATGAAATTTCTCCACAGCGATTAGTGCAGATGATGGTCGGTCGCTCGATGCAGGATTTTTACGAACATCAGCGACAAACGAATCTTGGCGCAGTCGTGTTAGAAGTTAAAAATATCAGCGACGGACGCAAAGTTCAACCAGCTAGTTTTGAACTTCATGCCGGAGAAATTCTCGGTCTAGCCGGGTTAGTTGGTGCAGGACGCACCGAACTATCTCGGCTAATTTTTGGTGCTGACCCCAAGGCAAGCGGTGAAGTATTTCTGGATGGCAAAAAACTAAATATTAATTCGCCCGGTGATGCCATTGCAGCCGGAATTGGCTATGTCCCAGAAGACCGCAAAGACCAGGGTTTATTTCTAGAGATGAGTTCTCGCAAGAATATTGCCCTCAACAGGCTAAAGCAGGAAGCAAAAGCTGGCATCGTTAACTGGGGTTCAGTCAATCAGTTGGCGAAGAAAGCAGTAGAAAACTTCAATATCCGACTTGCCAATTTGGAAATCAGAGCGGTGGATCTTTCCGGCGGCAATCAGCAGAAGCTACTGCTAGCGCGCTGGCTAGCCATTCAGCCGAGAGTATTGATGTTGGATGAACCGACACGCGGTGTAGATATCGGTGCCAAAAGCGAAATTTACCGAATTATCAGCGAGTTGGCAGCACAAGGCATGGCTATTCTGATGGTTTCCAGCGAACTACCGGAGATTGTCGGCATGAGCGATCGCGTCATCGTGATGCGAGAAGGGGAGCTAGTAGGCGAACTTGACGGCAGTCCCGGCAAAGAAATTACCCAAGAAAACATTATGCACTATGGCACTGGAGCAGGGGAGGTACTAGAATCATGAGCCAAACTTTAAAACCTATTAAAAATAGACCTGGTGAGCAGCGCACCTCAAGCAAGCGTAAATCAATTAACAATTTTCTTCAGGTTGCAGGTATTCTACCGATTCTGGTACTCATCTGCCTCTTATTTTCCTTTCTTAGCCCCAACTTCCCAACAGTCGGTAACTTCGTTAATATATTGCGACAGTCATCGATCAATATTGTGCTGGCAACTGGGATGACATTTGTCATTCTGACCGGAGGTATTGACCTTTCAGTGGGGTCAATATTGGCTGTTTCTGCCGTAGTTGCAGTGATGGTATCGCTAATTCCTGCTTTGGGTTGGGCGGCAGTACCTGCTGGTTTATTGACAGGATTACTTTTGGGCTTACTCAACGGCGCTCTCATCACCTTTTTAGATGTGCCACCTTTTATTGTCACGCTAGGTTCACTGACTGCCTTAAGGGGTGCTGCCTATCTCGTTGCCAATGGTACAACGGTGATTAATCCTAACTTGGGTTTTTCTTGGATCGGCAACAGCTATTTAGGTCCGTTTCCTTGGCTAGTGGTAATTGCCTTGCTGAGTGTATTAGCCAGTTGGTTTATCCTCCGGCAGACGGTTTTGGGGGTACAAATTTACGCTGTTGGCGGTAATGATCGAGCAGCACGCTTAACTGGTATCAAAGTCAATCGTGTGTTGTTATTTGTCTATGGTGTCAGTGGATTATTAGCAGGTTTGGCAGGAATTATGAGCGCCAGCCGTCTTTATAGTGCCACTGGTATGTTAGGTCAGGGCTACGAGTTAGATGCGATCGCTGCTGTTATTCTCGGTGGTACTAGCTTCACAGGTGGTATCGGCACAGTTTCTGGAACTCTGCTAGGGGCGTTGATCATTGCTGTTCTCAACAATGGTTTGACCCTGCTGAATATGTCTTACTTCTGGCAATTAGTCGTTAAGGGTTTGGTAATAATTGTGGCGGTAATGATTGATCGGCTCCGCAGACGTTCCAGACGCTGAAGAATCAAAGAGTCTAGTAAAAACTCAACGTCTTATAAGCTGTTCCACATAAAAATTGCATATTTAGTGATTGCAAAATTAACTTCAATGGTTTCTGCCTTATGCCTTACCTTCACCAATATGTAAATTAAAAGTAGAACAGCTTACTTACTGAAAATACATCAAGATTCACTAATAATCTGATGAATTAAAGAATTATCAACTACTAAATTAGTCTGCTCAATAAATTCATTAACTTGCTCTTTACTTAAATCATAATTTTCACGAGCTTTAGAAACAAACAGAATAGCTAATAGTGGTTTAATTGCCTCAGCTTCTAATATTACCCATTTTCCAGCTAACTTGGGTGACAGCAGTTTCTTTAAACCTTCTTGTAACTGTGTGGAATTCTCACTAATGTCTTTAGAACGAAGTAGACAACCACGATTTAAATCAAACGTTTTGTACTCAATTAGCCGTTTTAAACCAGCTAACACCTGATTGCTGTTATCTTGCTGGAGAACAGCAACTCCAATTTTTAACGTTTCTTCATTTTGATTAGCAATAACTTTGAAGTCAATGAAACCTTTATTTAAGTTTACTGGTTCAACTTTCTCAATACGCTCAATAGTTACATCATTTATAGTTTTTCCAACTAGATTAGAAAAACTTAGCAAAAGGGCGGCAGCTAGTTTTGGCTTATCTTCTATTAAGGTTTCAATAGATGCTTCTACTGTTGCAAGTTCTTTTTCAAAAGCAACTTGGACAGGATTTACTTCTGGTATTGGTGTTTCTACTTTAGGTACAACAAAATTGTTAGCGCACCAGGTTATAACTTCCCTAATAGTAGGTTTATAATTACCTAAATCTCTAAGTTGATTTTCTGTAAATGGATAAACAGGAGTTTCAGGAACTAAATCTTGATGGTTGTAAAAGTCTTGCAACCATAAACTTACAAGCTCAACAATTGAGTCAGCATTCAAATATTTTAATTCAATTGGTTCTGAGGTTGCTGCTGAAACTCGATGAGGTATTCCACCAGGGAGAGATTTTATTTTTACTTTCCATGTATCTGGTAGCATCGCTGTCAAAATTACAATACCGTGACTGCTACTAGATATCAGACTATCAAATAAGTTTTTAACTAATTCAGCAATTACCTGTGATTTATCAGAACTAGAATCATCTGTGCTAACTCCCTCTAGTTCATCAAAACAAATTATCAAGGGTTGATAATCACTAATCAAACCTAATATTTGCAAGGCGAATTCAAAAGCTTTAGCTTCTTGATATTCTTGAAGATTATTTGGTAAAGTTAATTCAGTAGCTTTATCTTCAGATAAACTATCTCCAGATAACCATTTAATCGCGTAGGGTGCATGAATTTCTGAAAGTGTCCAAAGAATCGCTCTAATTATATCGGGATCGACGTTAGGTTTAATTAGAAGGGAAACAGCTACTAAACTATCAATAAATTTATTATTTCTTTCAATAGCAGCAGGAAAGTTTGTGTGAATTAAATCTTGCGGATATTGACTAATTTTTTCTGCTTGGTCGTGTTTGCCGACATGATTGTATGCTTCAATTAAGATAGCGATCGCTAATTCTTGCCACTGCTTTAAATTTTGCTTACCAGTTTGATTAAGGCTCTGGGATAAAGTTTGTAGAAAGTGATAATTAATTAGCTTTAAGTCAGTAAAATGACTAGCACTAGCATAGATAAATAAATTATCACCTTCTTCTAGCAGACGTTGACGAATGCGACTAATGATGTGAGTTTTGCCAGTGCCTTGCTGACCGATAATAGCAATAGACGTAACTTTGCTTTCACCAGTGTTAACCTGTTGAATCGCTTGAAAAACCGCATCGGAAGCGTGAGCATTTAAACTGGGAACATCGGGTAAGCCTTTACTCCAAACATCTTGCCCTCTGGCAGCAGCACCTCGCTCAACAAAGGGGTTGTGACTTTCAATAGCTGCGTTAATTTCTTCGATTGTAGATGCAGAAGAGCTAATCATAGTAAGTTTAATTAAGTAAAGAACTACAACAGGATAACTTTTACCTTAAGAGCGGCATGAGGTTTCGGCTCTATATGGCTGTGGTGAGCGTAGGGTTCCCCACGCTGTATGCTACGCCGTCAAATTAGGGAAGATGTCAGCCTGCATTTCCAGTATCTACTTATTACTGTACGAGTAGGTGATGCGATCGCTCATCTACCTAAAAATTGATTAAATTTACCCAACAGATCGACGTTGTATCCCGTTAAGCTGATCTAGGTATCCGATCTAATTATTTAAACGTATTTAATGGACATTGATTCTATTCTTATACCTTTTCAGCATTTTGGTGTCCATCTAGGGCTAGAGCGAATTCAACGTTTATTATCAGATTTAGGCAACCCGCATCACTCTGTACCTGTTATTCATGTAGCTGGTACTAATGGTAAAGGTTCAGTGTGCGCTTATCTTTCTGCTGTACTCACTGAAGCTGGTTATCGCGTAGGGCGTTATACTTCCCCCCATTTGGTTTCTTGGAATGAACGCATCTGTTTAAATGAACAGCCAATATCCGAAGATGCGTTACAAGAATTATTGCTGCAAGTAACAGCCGCAATCAACCCAGATACAGAAACTCCTACCCAGTTTGAAGTTATTACCGCCGCCGCGTGGTTGTATTTTGCTCAACAGCAGGTAGATATTGCTGTGGTGGAAGTGGGGTTAGGCGGGCGTTTAGATGCAACAAATGTGTGCGATCGCCCTTTAGTTAGTATCATTACTTCTATCAGTCGAGAACATTGGCAGCAATTAGGCTCAACTTTAGATAAAATTGCCACCGAGAAAGCTGGTATTTTAAAACCTGGATGTCCAGCAGTAGTGGGACAATTACCACCAGAAGCACAAGCAGTAGTAGCACAACGAGTTGCAGAATTAAGTTGTCCGGTTGTTTGGGTGGAACCTGCGCGGAAATTACCCCCCCTTACCCCCGAATTAAACGAGGGGTGTGAATCATGGGCGGAATATCAGGGAATTAAGTATCCCTTAGCTTTACACGGGGATATTCAGTTAAGTAATTCAGCTATTGCGATCGCATCCTTACAAATTCTCCGACAAAACGGGTGGAATATCACAGAAAGTGCGATCGCATCCGGTATGGCAAAAACTAAATGGTTAGGACGTTTACAATGGACAACTTGGAAAAACCATAAATTACTTATTGACGGCGCACATAACCCCGCAGCAGCTAAAGCATTGCGTCAATATGTAGATACGTTGGGTGTTTCCGTAACTTGGGTAATGGGAATGCTTTCTACCAAAGATCATGCTGAGATATTTCAGGCGTTATTGAGGGAAGGCGATCGCTTATACTTAGTACCCGTATCAGATCATAGTTCTGCTGATCCTCAACAATTAGCCATCCTTGCTAATAGTATTTGCCCTAATTTAGCTGATTGTCAAACATTTTCCGATCTAACTACAGGTTTAGAAAAAGCAATCACTACTTCCAACTTATTAGTATTATGTGGCTCGCTTTATTTGCTGGGTCATTTTTTCCAACAGCAACTTGTTAATTAGTTAAGTAACTCCACATCAAGTAGATCCACATTTAAAACGCTTAAACAAAAATCTCCCCCTCCTCTTATTAAGAGGAGGGGGCAGGGGGTTAGGTTTTCTCTTACTTTTGATTCCAACTTTGGGCTGCATCTGTAACCGCTTGATCCACAGATTTCTGCCCTAACATTGCCGCCTGCAAATTTTCATAAATTGCTTTTTGCAACACATTAACATCCTTCATCGCCGGAATTAACACTTCTGCCTGTGACAATTGATTTGCACTAACATAGCGACCTTGTTCTATTGGCAATGCTTGACTATTACTCTTAATTTGAGTCTGATATTCTTGCACTGCCTTAACAGTAGAAGGCAAAACATTTCCAGTTTTAGCAAAAGCTAACTGATTTTCTGTGTTAGTTACAAACAAAGCAAATTTAAGGGCAGCATCAGGTTGATCTGTATCGCGTGGAATAATTAAATTCATCACAGCGACATTTTTCTTATTAGTCTTCCCCGTAATTTGAGGTGCAACAGCAGAAGATTTAGCAATATCAGGGGCATTTTTAGCGATCGTATCAATAAACTCTGCACCAGAAGAAAGGAATGCTAATTCGCCAGCTTGGTAAAGATCAATTGCTTGTCGATGTCCTTGAGTTAGAACTTCTCTGGGTAATAGTCCTTGTTTATACAAATCTACCCAATATTGAAATACATCCTTTCCAGCAGGAGTGTTAAAAGCTGCCTTACCTTGATCATCAAGTAGAGGAACACCCATCTTTACAAATGACTCCAGCACCTCAGATGAATCTTGAGGTACAAAAGTACTAAAGAAAGCATACTTACCTGTTTTATCTTTAATTTGCTTCGCTGCTTGCGCCAATTCTGTATAAGTTGTAGGTGGCTTAGTAATGCCAGCTTTTTTCAACAACTCAGTATTATAAATTGTAACTTCAGTAGTTAAATACCAAGGAATACCGAAGCTTTTGCCATTAATTGTGCTAGCGTCCCAAATATTAGGTAAATACTCTTGGCGTGCCGTCGCAGGTACTTTAGTATCTAAATCTAACCAAGCATTGCGGGCAGCTAGTTGGGAAGCAAAACTAGGGTTTAAGTTAACTACATCTGGCGCTGTTTTTGCAGAAACAGCCGCTAAAATTTTGCTCTCCATTGCTGACCAAGGAATATCTACCCAGCGAATCTTGATGCCAGGGTTTTGCGCTTCAAAGGTAGATATTAACTTGTTAAAATAATCAGTAAACTTAGGTTGTAGCTGCATAGTCCAAAACTCAACTTCAGGAGTTTTTGATGGTGCAGAACCAGGGCTACAGCTAATTACCCAACTCAACAACAACCCTAATAAAGCAAATATGCCTAAGCGTTTCCAGTTTTTCATATAGATTTGTAAACTTGCAATTGATTTTGGGCTATATAAGATCGCAGTCACTAATCGTACAAGAGAAAACAGTCATGCGATCGCACTTCTTTACCCCACAAAAACCAAAATTTCACGTGAACACACTGTATTGAGTCGCCACGCACTGTGTCAAAAGATGTCTCTTTCCCTCCATTGGCGTTAATTCTAAGCTACATTGATTACGATGCTCCTTTGTTGGTCTCGATTCTAGCAATAAGCGCCTATATTCAAATTTTTAACTTCAGGGATTATCAAAACATCTATGTTTAACCGTTTAAAAAGTTTCATCCCCAGAAGAGGTCAAGGAATTGGTATAGAACTTGCCCCCGAACGGATTAATATTGCTCAAGTCCGTAAGCAAGGTCAAGGATTTAAACTAACCATGTTGTCCTCAGTAGAAATACCTGAAGGGCTAATTCAAGAAGGCAAGATAACAGACTCACCAGGCTTGGCAGAACTAATTCAGTCAACATTGGCAGAGAGTAAGATTAAAGTAGACCGAGTAGCTACTGCCGTTCCGATGCGGGAAGCAGTGATCAGGATCATCCCAGTTCCAGCAGAATTGAACGATAAAGAATTAAGGGAGATGGTACTCGACCATGAAGCTGGTCTTTATTTGCCTTATCCTAGAGAAGAAGTTGATGTCGATTATCAGAAACTGGATTTAATTGTGGATGAAGACGGCATTGAAAAAGTGCAAGTTTTGTTGGTAGCCACCAAAAAAGAAATTACTGATAGTTATCTAGAAACATTTCAGCAAGCTGGCTTACAGGTAGATGTATTAGAAATCAACAGCTTTGCTCTAATTAGGACAATTAGAGAGCAGTTGCGGCAATTCGGTTCTCAAGAAGCCGCCGTCTTGGTAGATATTGAGTTTGATAGCACTGAAATTGCCATTATCGTCAACGGCGTTCCACAATTTAATCGCACTGTTCCTATTGGTACTTACCAACTCCAGAACGCCCTCAGCCGCGCCATGAACCTACCAACGTCAAGAAATACCGATCTTTTACAAGGAATGACGATTCCGACTAATTCCCCTGTTGATAGTGTACGCACTGGCGCAACTGGGATAAATCCTGGTATGGCTGCTCTTTTAAGAGTTTTAGGAGAACTAACTGATGAATTACGTCGCTCTATAGATTTTTATTTGAATCAAAGCGAAAATTTGGAAGTCGCGCAGTTGTTGTTGGCAGGGCCAGGAGCAGGTATGGGACAACTTGACGAATTCTTTACACAAAGGTTAAGCGTGCCTACTACTCAGATAGACCCAGTAGCAGCCCTTGGTTTACAGGTAGATCAAGAAATTCCTGCACTCCAGAGACCAGGCTTAGGAACGGTATTGGGATTAGGACTGCGGGAGGTGTGAACTAATGTATAGCTTAGATATTAATTTTATTAAAGACCGCCGCGACTCTAGTGAAACCAAGGTTGCTGGAGGTGCTACCAAATCAGCCAATATATCAGCGAAAGAAATGCTACCTCTATTTTTGGGGGTGGGCGTTGGTTTGCTGCTGGTAGGAGCGGTAGGTGGGTTATGGCTGTTTCTGCAACAGCAAACTACCGTATTGCAGGAGCGCCAAGTTGCTTTAGACACAGAACTAGCGCGTTTAAAAGGATTAGATGATCAAGTAAAAAAAATTAATGATGAAATTACCCAAGTTACAGGACAGACAAAAGATTTAGCGACTGTATTCAATCAAATCAAGCCCTGGTCGGCTATTTTAGAGGATATTCGCGATCGCATTCCTCCAGGTGTGCAAATTGATACAATCCAACAAACAGCAGCTACTGCTCCTCTACCAATTGTTAGCGCCTCTCCAAGTGCTTCCCCAAGTACAAGTGCTTCTCCAAGTGCAAGTGCTTCCCCAAGTGCAAGTGCTTCCCCAGCAGCCAGCGCACCAGCTACTCCACCGAGTCCACAACCTGTAACTAAAATCCAAATTCAAGGAACTGCTCGTTCTTTTAATGATGTCAACGATTTTTTATTAACTTTGCAAAGGTCAGCCTTTTTTCAGGACAATCAAACTCAGTTAATTACAGCCAAACTGATTGATAGCCCTATAAAAATAGAACTACCAAAATCTAAACAGGAAAAAGAAAGTAATTTAGAATTTAAATTACCCAAAGTAGTGCAGTATACAATTGAAGCAAACCTCAACGATGTAACTGCTGGCAAATTATTAAGAGAATTAGAGCGTAAAGGCGCTGTCGGGTTAGTAACAAGAATTAGAACCCTTCAGGACAAAGGAGTAATTGAGAAATGACTTATACGGAAACTGAAGAATTTATCCCTGGTAATTTAGAGCAAGATCTGCAAGAAGGTCCCAGTTATCCCAATGCCTTTGGCATTACATTCACTCCTATAATTGGGGGTGCAATTTTTGCGATCTTAGGTTTATTAGGCGCAGGTTATCTATTTGCAAATACAGTACTACCTACTTATCAAAGTAATCAAGAACTGCAAACCAAGATTGATGAGACAGAAGCTCAAATTCAACAAAAGCAAGGTAGTCAACAAAAAATTAATGACGCTCAACAAAAACTTGATTTAGCCAAACGTCAGAAACAAGAAGTATTGGCTTTATTCGCTAAAGAAAAAACAATAGATACCTTATTAATTGATATTAATGGCTTTATTAATGCTAGGCAAGGCAGCTTGCAAGGATTTGAGCCAGAAAGACTCGATCCTCTTGCGAGTGTAATCAAGGATGGTTCATTAGGGGCAAATTTAGACAATAAAGTTAAAAAACAGGGGGCAACAGTTTCACTAGAAGGAAGCTTTGATCAAATTCAGTCAATATTGCGTAGCGTTGAGCGGCTAGAACAATTATTGTTGATTAGAGATTTTAAAGCCGACTTGGATAAGTCAACCCAAAAAGTCAGGGTCGATCTTCAAGGTAAAGTTATACCTCAAGAAAAACCAACGACTAACATTAAAACAACTTTTAAAGTTAATGCCATCATTCCCTTAACCCCTGAAGAAGCTGCTGCTGCTGCTTCACAACCCAAAAAATAAGGAATAAAACTAACTTAGTTGTTTGGTTCTAACTTATTGTATGTTCAGGCATAATGCCAGTTATTTATTCAACTAGGACTTACGCAGGTTGAAAAAGTTAATGGTTCCCTCATAAGAGAGAAACTAAGGCTTTTTTCAAATCACCAATTACCAGTCCCCAAAGTCTCAATATTGGGTAAATATGCGTAAATTCTATAAATTACTTTTGTTGGTGTGTATTGTGAGGAAAAAAAACGTGAGACAGCTTAAAAAATTAGGTGGAATTTGTGTAGGAGGAATAGTAGTTGCTATCTCTGGACAACCAGGATGGGCAGATACTATGCCAGTGACATCGAATGAAGTTAATTTAATTCCTACAAATCTAGAGATTAAATCAGAAAGTTCAGCAGTAGAGGTTGACAGCAAAAACTTCAGCTTAATACCAACAAGTGAAACGCAGACAGCTAAAGATGATGACGAAGTAGGGGTAGGGTTGGGAAAAGAGAACTCAACTAAGGGAGATTTGCTCAACAAGGGGCAATTGTTGCTTAAAACTTCAAGGGAAACAACTTTCTCGGCTTACCAACTGCCTCCTGCCTTTAATCAAGGCTTAAGAGCTAATAGCACAAAGATTTTGGCTCAGACACCAACACAAACGCCAACTCAAACAACACCTTTCCCCGTCAGACCTGATGTTTTAGTTCCCAATCCTGAAATTATAATTCAAGGCAATCCTGCTCCGGCTGCGGGTTCTTTTCAGCCTGTAGCACCAGTACCACCATTATTACCTAGAGCGATCGCACCACCAGTAGGTGATATTTCTGTTTCCAATATTAACGCCGCTTTTGACGCGGTAGATTTGGGTACAACAGCGCGTGTACCTAAACTCGTTTTAAAAGATGCTCCAGTCAGAGAAGTATTAGAGTTATTGGCGCGTTCTGCTGGTCTTAACCTCGCTTTTACTTTAGGTAATGCTGGTGCTGCAACTGGCGGTGCGCCAGGTACGCCTGGAATAGCAGGACTTGCTCCAATTTCTCTTAATTTAGAAAATGAACCAGTTCAAGAAGTTTTCAACTACGTTCTGGCTCTTTCTGGTTTACAAGCGAACAGAATTGGAAGGACGCTGTTTGTAGGTACGCAATTGCCTCAAGGTGTTCGCAATATTATTGTTCGGAGCTTACGTCTCAATCAAGTTACCGTAGGGCAAGCTGCGGGTTCTTTGCTTGCTCAAGGCGCAGAACAGCAGCAAGCAACAACTGCGACTTCAGTTACGGGTGTAACAGACCCTACTGGTTTTGCGCCTATAGCAAAGATTACTAATACGGCAAATTCTATTACCAGAGTAGCGACAGCCGCAGATGCTCAAACGGGAGGGCAGGGGCAATCAGGAAGTTTACTACTTAAGGGATTAGCCCTAACAACTGATGAGCGTCTTAATACTATTACCTTAATTGGCGAACCTCGAAAAGTAGAGCTTGCTTCAGCATTATTAACGCAGCTAGATATGCGTAAGCGCCAAGTAGCTGTGAATGTCAAAATTGTTGATGTCAATTTATTGAATTCTAATATCCTTAATACAAGTTTTTCATTTGGGTTAGGTAACACTTCAATCGGGGCTAACGGTGGCGTAGCAAGTATTAATTTTGGGGGTAACAATTCCTCAAGTAATTTTGTAGGTAGCTTGCTAGCCCAAGTTGTAAGTGGCAACGCCAAGATATTAACCGATCCAACTTTGGTACTCCAAGAAGGAGAGAGAGCTACTGTCAACCTATCACAAGAAGTATTAGGAGGGTTCCGAACCACCTACCAAGTAGTAAATAATGTTTCTATTCCAACTCAGGAGCCAATTATTAAAAACGCTGGGTTAATTCTTGATGTTCAAGTATCTAGAATTGATGACAACGGTTTTGTTACTTTAAACGTTAATCCGACTATCTCTGCACCCGCAAGTTCGGTAGCAACTCCTCAAGGCACCATTACGCTATTGCAACAACGGACGGCTCAATCTGGGCAATTGCGATTGCGAGATGGACAAACTTTAATTATGTCAGGCATTATTCAGGAAACTGACCAAACAACCGTTACCAAAGTTCCGATTTTGGGAGATATTCCGATACTAGGCGCGTTGTTTAGAAGTACTAACCGAACAAATCAGCGCAATGAGGTAATTGTGTTGCTAACGCCTCAAATTATGGATGACTCCAATCGCTCATCCTTTGGCTACAATTACAACCCTAGTGCTGAGGTGCGTCAGATATTGCAACAGCCTGGTTCTTCTACTCCAAGGTAGCAGCAAGTAGCCACTAATTTGTTTCGTCAAAGAAAATTTGGGGGGCAGAGGAGCAGAGGAGCAGAGGGGAGAAATTTCCCGAATTTTTCCACTCTTCTACAGGCAATCCTACCCAAATTATTTTATCTCGTCACAATGAAGTAGCCCTGCTTTTTAAGGGGGAAGATTTAAAGTCCCCGTTAAAAAGGGGGATTTAGAGGTATCTTTGCGTAACTTTTGTTAAAAAAATTCATCACTATAAAGCTACAAATAATGTAGAGATGTATCATTCTACGTCTCTACGAATGGCTTTTTAGGTAAAAAATAGTGATCTAAATACCCAAAAAGACGGAAATCAATATAAATTAAAGGTTTCAACGATCCATATCATGCTTGCAGACCTTAGAATATTGCAGTGAAACTTCGATACTGCGAGAGTTTCAGCGATTTTAAATTGAAATGCTATTACCATAAGTTGTTGAGCTTTCAATGCTGAAGCGTCAGATCGATTTTTTTACTCGGTTCAGTACACATTAGGAGATTTCTCATGAATAAAGGCGAATTAGTAGATAAGGTGGCTGAGAAGGCAACTGTTACCAAAAAACAAGCTGATGCTGTGTTGACTGCTGCTTTGGAATCAATCATGGAAGCGGTTTCTGAGGGCGATAAGGTTACCTTGGTAGGCTTTGGCTCTTTTGAATCACGAGAACGTAAAGCTCGTGAGGGTCGCAATCCTAAGACTGGCGAGAAGATGGACATTCCAGCCACCAAGGTTCCTGCTTTTTCTGCGGGTAAGTTGTTTAAGGATAAAGTCGCTCCTAGCGAAGATTAATTTTCTTCTAGGACGGAATTTTATTTTGAATCGACCTGTACATGGGGGAAATTTAGCCTGGGCAGCCGCGCTGGCGGGCTGTTCCCCTTCCTTAATTGTGGATTTTTCTGCCAGTATCAACCCGTTGGGACCTCCGCCATCGGCATTAGCCGCTATACGATCGCATCTAACGGCACTGGCAGCTTATCCCAACCCAGATTATTACCCTTTACGTGCAGCACTCGGTCAAGTGCATCAACTCTCGCCTGACTGGGTGCTACCTGGAAATGGTTCAGCAGAGTTATTAACTTGGGCGGGTTGGGAATTATCAAAGCTGGATGTAACTGCTTTGGTTACTCCGGCTTTTGGTGATTACTGGCGATCGCTCAAAACGTTTAATACAAATGTACTTGAGTGTCCCCTTGCCGATTTTGCATCCTTCTCAGGTAGGAATCTGGAAACAGAGATTTTAGATTTGGGATTAATTAACCAAAAGCTAAAATCTCTAAATCCCAGCCGTAGCGGTTTGTTGTTGAATAATCCACACAATCCTACAGGTCAACTTTTTAGTAAGGAAGCTATTCTGCCTTACCTAGAAGAATTTGCAATGGTGGTGGTGGATGAAGCTTTTATGGATTTTCTGCTACCCCAGGAGCAACAAAGCTTAATATCACTGGTAGAGGATTATCCGAATTTGGTGATTTTGCGATCGCTCACTAAATTTTACAGCTTGCCAGGGTTACGGTTAGGTTATGCGATCGCTCACCCTGACCGCCTACAACGCTGGCAAAACTGGCGTGACCCCTGGCCAGTTAATACCTTAGCTGCTGCGGCTGGTGAGGCTGTTATCCAAGATACCGACTTTCAACAGCAAACTTGGGAATGGTTGGAACCTACTCGACAAGAGTTATTTGAAGGTTTAACCAAATTACCAGGACTGCAACCCTACAAAGGTGCAGCTAATTTTTTATTGGTTCGCACAGAAAAACCGAGTTCACAAGTGCAGAAACAACTGCTCCAACATAGTAAGATTTTGATCCGCGATTGTCTGAGTTTTCCCGAATTAGGCGATCGCTATTTCAGGGTGGCTGTGCGTTCTGTTGCAGAGAATCAGCGTTTACTACAAGGTTTAGCTGCAATTCTCGATCCTAGCTATAAACAAGAATATGGCAGTTGAATTCGACCTAGTAGTGATCGGCAACAATACTGCTGCTATCTCTGCCGCAGTTGCCGCCGCCCGCTTGCAAGCCCGTGTAGCACTGGTAACACTTCAGCTTGATTTTAAAACTAACTTAGAAAATGCCACGAAACTAGAACTTAGTTCTATATACAACCAAGCTTTAACTCAAGTTGCACAATTCGCTTACAAAATTGATAATGCTGCTAACTACGGCATCTATCTAGAGGATTATTCCCACAAATCTCAGTCATTATCTCACAATCAACTTACCGCAGCTTGGGAGTGGGCTAAAGGTGTAGTCTCTACTATAGAAGAACAGCATTCCCTAGCAGTATTGGCATCTTTAGGCGTTGATGTTGTTGCTGGAAATGGTGAATTTTGCCGTCAACCTCACCTGGCATTTGTTGTCAGAAATAGACATTTACGCGCCCGTAATTATCTCATCGCCACTAATTCTCGTCCAGTTATTCCCTATATTGATGGTTTAGAAACTACTGGTTATTTCACCGCAGCAAACTTTCAGCAGTCACTTCCCCAAAAACTACCCCAGAGTTGGATAGTTATAGGCAGTGGCGCTGCTGCTACTGAAATATCCCAAGTTCTAGTGCGGTTGGGTGCAAGCGTGACCCTAATAGTTAGAGGTGCGCGTATCCTGCCTCAAGAAGACGTAGAAGTATCTCAGTTAGTGCAAGCCCAACTAGAAGCTGAAGGTGTCTGCATCCTGACTGAAACTAAGGTAGAACACATCAAACGAATTGATCATAAAAAGTGGGTGCTAGCTGGTAATAAAGCTATAGAAGTAGATGAAATATTTTTAGCAGTGGGATCTCAGCCGAATATTGAAGGTTTAAACCTAGAGGGTGTTGGGGTAAAGATTAATCGACGTGGTATCCAGCTTAATGAAAAGTTGCAAACCACTAACCCCCGCATCTATGGCTGTAGAGATGTGATTAAGGGGTATCAGTTTGCCTTCCTTGCTGATTATGAAGCTAAAGTTGCTTTAAAAAATGCTTTGTTTTTTCCTATCTATAAAGTAAATTATCGTGGGATTCCTTGGGCAATATCTACCGATCCTCAGTTAGCGCGGGTGGGGATGACAGAGGCACAAGCTATCAGGCGGTATGGTAAGGATGTGATGGTATTACGGCAATATTTTCAGAGTGTTAGTAAAGCTGTAATCATGGGGGAAACAACAGGTTTATGTAAAATCCTGGTGCGCCGAAATGGTGAGATTTTAGGTGCTGTGATAATTGGTGCAGAAGCGGGGGAGTTGATTAGTGCGATCGCATTAGCTATGCGACAGAAATTAAAGATAAGTGCGATCGCAGACTTACCCCACATTTCCCCTACCCTGTCAGAAATCGTTACCCAAACCGCCGCCGAGTGGAACAACCTACGTCTGAGTAATAATACTTTTTTACAAAATTTACTAGAAAACTTTTTTAATGTACGCAGATCGTGGTCTTCGTAGTAAACTAGATAGGCTTTATGGTTTCCTGTAAAAATCTTCAAAATTACCGGAACCCCTATAAGCGTCGTCAACCACTTGCTAACGTCTAATGGATCGATTTCGAGTAGAAGTTATTGCCAAAACACCCAATCCTCAGCAGGTGATTTATTCGGCATTACACCAAGATTATACGAATGCTTTTGTATTTGACGAACGCGACTCCTGGCCATCAGAGCAAGAATGCGGTGAGATTATTGTTAAGCGTTTATTAGCAGGAGATAGGGGACATTACGGATGTCTAGAACACCCACAAATTATCTTTAATTGTGGCTATTTTCCTCACAGTGTAATGCAACAAGCGCGTACTCATCGAGTAGGAGTAAGCTTTGATGTGCAATGCCTTGCTGCTGATACAGAAATTACTTTTGTTAACTGTGAAGGTGAGACTAATACAAAGTTAAAGAAAACTCTTGGAGAATTATATGATCTTTGGACTAATGGCGAAAAAGCAATTCGCCAAAGATTAATTGAAGGTAGGAATGGTGAACCACCTGGCGAGTATCGTCGTGATTGTAAAAAACGAATTCGCAAGATGAATTTACGAGTTCTTAACGAAGAAACTAATTTATTTGAAGTAGGGCATATTAAAGATGTAATGTGCAGTGGCGTTCAACCTATCTACCGAGTAACTTTAGAAGATGGAAAAACATTAAAATGCACTGCTAATCATCGACTATTTACATCAGAAGGTTGGCAAACATTAGGTGAGGCAGTTGGTTTAATAACTGCTTCAGATGGTAAGGTTTTAGACATGAAAAAGCCTTGCGCTGTAATGTGCAATGGTATTCCTTTAAAAGATACTAAATTCAGCAAAGGTAATCAGCCTTGGAATTATAGACCTGATGCTCTTTATCGGGATCAAGTTTGGCTGGAAGAGCATTTAGCTAAAGGACTCCATGCAGATGAGATGGCAGAACTAGCTAGTTGTTCAATCGAAGCCATTAAAAAGTGGGTATATGCTTATGGATTGTCTTTAAATAAAAGACCTTCAGGAACTAAAAACCCTTGGAATAAAGGAAAAGGCGGTTATCATCTTAATCTTTCAGAAGAAAGCCGTCAGAAACGGTTAGATAATGCTAAACAATATACAAAAAGAGGAACTGAGTCTAACTTTTGGAAAGGTGGTACATCTACTGATAGGGAAATTATAGGGGCTTGGACAAGACAAACTGCTCCTCAAGTTCACCAAAAATTTAATTACATTTGTCAGCGATGTGGAGTGAGGGGTGGAGATCTTCATGCTCACCATTTAATTCCAGTTTTCGCTGATGAATCCTTAGCCTATGAGTTTGATAACTTAATCACTGTATGTAAAGACTGTCACGCCTATATTCATCACAACAACGAAGAAGCTAAATTTGCTAAATCTTATCAACCAATTTTAGATCTTCAAAACTGGCATCCAAAACCTAAGCCCTTTGGCAATAAACTTCAAGCTCATCCAGTTGAAGTTAAAAATGTTGAATATTTAGGTCAACAAATGACTTATGACCTAGAGGTAGAAGGAGATTGGCATAACTTTGTAGCTAATGGCATGGTAGTTCATAATTCCTTCCGCTATACAGGTTTACACATGATTGATATAGTTGAAGGCAAGAAAGATATAGAAGAAGCTTTTTATCTTCGTCCCGTTGGCTATTACTCTGACCGTCAAGGCAAGAAATATTACTATTCACCTGAGCAAAGAGAAGCCGATTTAAAATGGTGCTTGGAAGCTGCTAAAAGATACCAACTTGATATTGAAGCTGGTATGGCAGAAGAACACGCTAGAGGTAAGCTTCCTTTTGATTACCGCCAGCATTTTATAGTTAGTTTTAATTTACGTTCTTTCTTGCATTTCAGCGATCTTAGAAACAAGAAAAATGCTCAGTTAGAAATTCAACAGCTTTGTGAGCTAATGTGGCCTCATGTGAAAGAGTGGACTCCCGAAGTTGCACTGTGGTATGAAAATACTCGTTTAGGAAAAGCTAAACTAGCACCGTAAAAAAGATAATTTAATTAATACTCTCAATTCTGGTAAATAATTTGATTATTTATCAAGTGCTATTAACTTTAGCTATAACTTAGAAAAAAATGGAACTCAAAATTAGAAAATTAAATGATTCAGCAGAAACGCCCAGCTATGCACATATCAATGATGCTGGTCTGGATTTATTTTCTATTGAGGATACAGAAATAACTGCTGGAGATAGTAAATTAATTCATACTGGAATCTCAATCGAGTTACCGCCTGGAACAGAAGCACAAATTCGTCCGAGGAGTGGATTAGCTCTCAAGCATCAAATAACTGTCTTGAATACTCCAGGTACTATTGATGAAGGGTATCGTGGAGAAATTGGTGTAATTTTAATCAATCATGGAAAAAATACCTTTAAAGTAACTAAAGGTATGAAAATTGCTCAAATGGTAATTGCATCAGTAATTAGAGTTGAAGTTACAGAGGTAGAAAGTTTAAGTTCAACCTTGAGAGGAGATAATGGTTTTGGCTCAACAGGATTTAATTAAAAATAACTATTCATGCAAACTATATTCAATTTAGACGAATCCTCTCAAAGACCAACATGGGATGAATATTTCCTGATGTTGGCAAAGTTGGCAGCAACTCGCTCAACTTGCTTGGCGTTTCCAGTTGGTGCAGTCATTGTTAAAGATCGGCAGATATTAGCAACGGGTTACAATGGCTCACCATCTGGTTCTGTACATTGTACGACACAAGGATATTGTTATCCTGGTTTGAGTAGCTGTGATGCTAGTAAGAGTATGCCATCGCGTTCGGTACACGCAGAAGCAAATGCGATCGCACAAGCTGCTAAACATGGTATCGCTACTACTGGCGCTAGTATTTACGTTACTCTAGAACCTTGTTTGTCCTGCCTAAAGTTAATAATTTCTTCTGGAATAAGGGAAGTTTTTTATGAAACTCCCTTTAATAAAGGAGAAAGTATCTTTGTGAGAGATTCCTTTATAGAAGATGGTTTAGTTACTTTAAAACAAATTCATCTTAGTAATGCGATCGCACAACGCGGAGCTTACTTTCTCCTCAATCCTACATCTGTCGCTACAGCTACAAATTCTTTACCCACCCAATAAATTAAGGGCGGTGACTGCGGCGAATTTCCGTAATTTGATCAGCTACATCCAGAAGCGCCTGTGGCATATCTTGCCCCGTGAGAATAATATCTACATGATTAGGGCGGAGTTCTAAAAACTTTAATACCTCATCTTCGGGAATTAAACCAAAATTAATCGCCAAGCTTAATTCATCTAGAACAACCAAAGAATATTCTCCCTCCAATACCACCTTTTGAGTATATTTCCACAAATCTCGCAAAGATTCTGCCTCAACTGGATCTAACTGTGGCGTATCAATACAACGTGGTAAATCACAGCGCATCCAAACTAAATTTTCCCCTAAGCGCACTGGATGCTCATATCCCTGATTTAATCCGCCTTTGAGAAATTGCACCACTAGAACTGAGGTTCCCTGTCCTGCAATTCTAAGCGCCTGTGCCATTACATTAGTAAAAAAGTTGCGGTGAGAACTGGTAAATACTTGTACCAATCCTTCAACAGTGTAGGGTACGCGGCAAGGATCGAGAGTAGGAGTTTCTAGCTGTGCAACCATTTGGCAAATTTTAGTGATGGGTTAAGTGTAAATATAGATTAATTCCTGGCAACCTTAAATCTGGCAACCGATATATAGTGTATTTTTTTGATATTCATCTTAGTCAAACACTATATATGTACTTACGTCAAGTGCTATGAGGAAATGATCTAGTAACGCTGACACCCTCAAGGGTGCAGCTATACAAGCAAAGCCCGCCTGCGCGGGCATTAAAAAAGCCTGCGTAGGCAGGCTTAGTCTGTATAGCGCCAGCCTTCAGGCTGAAGGAATTTGAGAGAAGGAAAATAATTTTTTTTATCCGCAAAAACTATAAAGTCTGTTTTTCAACAGCTTTAGGTATCTTTGTATCTTGTGGAATTACACTAATACTGCCATCAGCTTCCATAAAAGCAGCTTTAACATCATCCAGTTTTTGCACACCATGTTGACGTAGCATCCGCATCAACTCATCTTTAGTTAACAATTCTTCATCCATATTTTCAGGAAGCATACGACCTTGAGTTACTAACGGTTTTGGGGGTGGATTCAACCAACGTTGAAAGCGTGGAAATTTAAAGCCTAACCAATTTAAACTGTAACTCCAAAAAATAATTGTTGAAACTAGCAAAGCTCCATCTGTGATAGAAGTATAATCGCTAGACATAGCATTTTCAGCAGCATTTGCAAACAAAATTACTACTAGCAAATCCGCAATTCCCACTGCTCCTATTTGTCGATTTGGCAGAAAACGCAAAATCGCAAATAGCATAAAATAAACCAGCGAGCCACGTATAAATAACTCAGCAAAAGAACTGCCAGGAATAAAAAGTTTATACCAATCTACCTTAAACCAAAAATCCATAAATGCCTTGTATTAGAATTTTTTTAATTAAAATTTATTTTAATATTTATTTGTACTTCTCTGCATCCATCTGTAGTTAATTCTCTCAAATTTGACTCATGCAAGAAACAACTATGAGCTTTTACTCACGAACTTTATCTCAAAATCTATTCTTACCCCTCTCTCCTCCCCCCTCCCTCTCTTAAGGTGCAGCTAACATTCCTCCGCCTAATCCAGCATCACGCAATCTAGTAGCACCAATATTACGGCTTAACACAGCTAAACCTGCTAAATGTGCTTGTAAACCTGCTGTACTAGCACAGCAATCTGTTAATACAATGGGTTCAATACCAAGATCAAAAATATCCATCGCAATTTTTAAGACACACATATCAGTATCAATACCAACGATCAGCAAACTTTTAATATTTTGCTGCTGCAAATAATCAGCTAACTCATTAGGTAAACCACAAAGACCCAACTTAGAAAATATCAAATCTTGTTCTGCAAATGATTCTAATTCTGGAGCCATGTTTGTTTCTGGTTCACAATTACAACCTTCCCAACCTAAGAAGCGACTATAAGGCGCATCAGGTTGATTAATAAATCTAGTAAATAAAATTGGTGAATAGCGATCGCGCTCAATTAGCTGAACTATCCTTTGGGGAATATGATGTGTAAAATCGTTGATAAAACCACCTTGCACATCAACTATTAGTAATGCTTCCGACATATCCACGCTCCTTTAAACTAAACTTGTACAATTCGTTTAGTTAAACTTGCCACGACTTTAACTAATTCATTTAAATCAACTGGTTTAGGAACGTGGTTTTGAAAACCTGCTGCGATCGCATGATTACGATCTTCTTCTCTAGCATAAGCAGTGAGTGCGATCGCGGGAATTTGCTGATTATTTACCCCCAAATTTCTCACCTGATGAATTAACTCATATCCATCTACTTCCGGCATCCCAATATCACTAATCAGCAAATCTAGCTGCAACTTAGAAAGCGCCTTCAAAGCTTCATCCGCCGATGTCGCCGTTGTCACCACCGCGCCATACTCTTCTAAACCTGCTGCTAGAAAATCAAGCGAGTCTGTTTGATCGTCTATTGCAAGTATCTGCACACCCTGAAGAATCAAATTATTTTTAACAGTAGTATTTTCAGCCGTAGTTATTAATTCTAAATCCTTCTTACTTGCAACATTTTCAACTACAAAATTAGTAGCTATTGGTAGTTTAACCGTAAATGTTGCTCCTAACCCTTCTCCTAAACTTGTAGCCTGAACAGTACCACCGTGTAATTCTACTAAATGACGCACGATCGCTAATCCCAAACCTAACCCTGCATGGGTTCTTGTAGTTGTACCATCAGCTTGACGAAAGCGATCAAAAACATAAGGTAAAAAGTTGTGATTGATACCTCTACCCGTATCACTGACTTGAATTTCTACCTGGGAATTTATATTTTCCAATCTTAGTTCAACGCGACCGTGATTAGGTGTGAACTTAATCGCATTAGAAAGCAAATTCCATAAAATTTGTTGTAATCGGTCTGAATCACCTAAAATAAGATTGTTTGATGAAGCTAATACCGTATGTAATTCAATTTCCTTAGCCTCTGCTGCTGGGCGCACAGCATTCATTGCACCTTCAATAACTGCTACAAGTTCAACAGGACAAATATTCAGGCGATGTTTACCTGTAATCATCCGTGAAACATCCAAAATATCTTCAATTAATTGTGATTGGACATTAGCATTACGCTCAATAGTTTCTAAAGCGCGATTAGTAGTAGTTTGATCAAATTTCCTTGTACGAAGTAATCTAGCCCAACCCAGCATAGAATTTAGGGGAGTACGCAACTCGTGAGAAAGTGTTGCTAAAAACTCATCCTTAATTTGGTTAGCTTGCTGCAACTCTTCAGCACGTTTTTGTAAAGTCTCCTCAAGAGATTTACGTTCAGTAATATCAGACAAAATGTACACACTTCCGGTACATACTCCTTTCTTATTTAAAACCGGATCTGCCGTGACACGAAACCAACTATTTCCACTTTTTAATTCTAAAACTTTCCTGATATCAGTAT
The DNA here is from genome assembly GCF_000317495.1 of Crinalium epipsammum PCC 9333. GTDB lineage: Bacteria > Cyanobacteriota > Cyanobacteriia > Cyanobacteriales > PCC-9333 > Crinalium > Crinalium epipsammum. The sequence continues at coordinate 5,235,491 of NC_019753.1, read as the reverse complement.
GTTGAATCGTGGTTAGCTCATCTATTTGATTAGAGTCAAAAAAACTTTCTGCTAATTCACTAAAAAATTGACCAACAAGATCCACACTTAAATTTTTAAACAAATCTATAATCGCTTGATTACATCGCAGAACTCTACCTTGACTATCTAGCAAGCAAACGCCATCGTTGATAGAATCAAAAGTAGTATTCCACTGCTGCGCTACTGACTTAGCTATCTCTTCAGCTTGCTTGATTCTTAATAAAGCCTTTACAGTAGCAATCAACTCAATTGGTTCTACAGGCTGAACTAAGTAGGCATCTGCGCCACTATCTAAACCTTGTACTTTATCCTCACTACTCACATATTTAGCGGATAAGTGAAGTATGGGAATAGAGAAAGTTTCAGGGTTTGCCTTAATTGTTTCGCAAACTTGAAACCCGCTCATGTCTGGAAGCTTGACATCCAAAATAATCAAATCTGGAAGTTGTGCAGCTAACCGCAACGCTTCTTTACCTGTAGCAGCTTCTTTCACCGCAAAGCCAGCCTGTTGTAGCGTTCTGGTGATGGCGTAGCGACCTACCGTGCTATCATCAACATTTAATATAGTTATTGGCGGCTGCTCATCCATGTTTTTTCTTGGTGCTTGTAATTGAGCGGTAAAATCTGCTTTATTTCCCTAATTCTGTGTTACTATATTTTGACACATTTTTAAATTTAATCATTTTTCATTTAAAGTGTTCTATATTTAGACAGAAATATTATTTAGCTTATGCTTTTTCTACAGACAAACCTTTCTTAGCGTTTCGTCTATTATATTATTCATCATATCTGTAGAAGAATAGTATTTAGCAATGATTGTTAATGCTCGACTTTCTAAATATTCTTTTTCAGATTGTTCTAATATTTTTGATGTATTAATAACTACAGGAATATCTTTAGTTGCTGGATCGGATTTGAGATATTCTATAACTTGAAAACCATTGAGATTTGGCATAACTATATCTAAAAAAATTAATTGAGGTTTTTCTTCATATACTTTGCGAATGCCCTCCTCTCCAGATGTAGCTTCAACAATAGTATGACCTTTATTGAGCAGAAGTGTTTTAAGCAAATACCGCGCAGTAGGATCATCATCAATAATTAAGATTTTTTCGAGAGGCTTTTGCTCTATCAGTGCTGTAAGTTTTTCTAACAACCATTTTTTTCTACTGGTTTCACACAAAAATCATCTGCCCCTAATGCGATCGCCTTTTGACGATTATCAATTACAGTTACTACAATTACTGGAATATGTTGAGTAAAGGAATTTTCCTTAATTTCCGCAATAAAACTCCAAGTATTTTCTATCTCTAACAATAAATCTAAAATAATAACTCTTGGTCTAACTTCCCATAAAGCTTTCCGTGCTTCTTGTAAAGTGCGTGCCGGAATTACTTGAAAAGGCGAATTTTCTAAATATTTTTCATAAATAAACAAAGTTTCTAAATTATCTTCAACAACCAGTACAGGATAGCGATTAGGATCAATCATCCAACTCATTTCTGAAACTATTACCTCTTCTTTTGGCTGAGAGTATTGTAGTGGAATAGTCGCAAAAAAAGTTGAGCCAACTCCTAACTCACTTTGAACAGAAACACTTCCTCCTAATAATTCAGCTAATTTTAAGCAAAGAGGCAATCCTAAACCTGTACCTTTTACTCTATTTTGTGCTGGGCTTTCTATTTGAATAAACTGTTCAAAAATGCGCTGTTGATCTTCTGGGGCAATTCCTAACCCGGTGTCGGATATAGAAAATATAACATTATTGTTTGAGCCTAACTTCGCACTGACACGCACTTCTCCTTGTTCAGTAAACTTGACAGCATTAGAAATAAAGTTTCTTAAAATTTGGGAAACTTTGCCTTCATCCGTATAAAATTTAGAAATATCTATCGGGTCTTCAAATACTAAAGAAATATTATCAGAGGTAATTAGCGGTCTAAACATTCCTCTCAAGGCACTGAAGACATCATCAATACTGAATTCCGTAGGGTTAACAACTATTTTTCCCGCTTCTATTTTTGCTATATCTAACAAATTGTTAACTAATTCTGATAATACCTCTGCTGACTTGCGGATGAAATTTACCTGTTTTTCTTGTTCTGGACTTAAATCACCGTCTGTATAATCTAATAGTAATCCAGATAAACTCAAAATCGAATTAAGAGGAGTACGAAACTCATGGCTCATATCGGCAAGAAAGTGAGATTTTAGCTTAGAACCTCGCTGCAAATACTCTGCCTTATCATCTAATTCCGCATAAAGTGCTACAACACCACGATTAGTTTCTTCTAACTCTTTATTTAATTGTTCTAATTCAGATTGTTTGGCTCTAACTTCTTCTAAAGTATTTAAAAGTTCTTGATTTTGGCGCTGCATTTCTTCAAATAAACTAGATGAGTTTCGCTGCGCTAACTTTTGGGAAATTTTGGCGAGATATTGCCCTTGAACTATTGGGGTTTGCGGTGGTAACTGTTTGCCTAATATAACCGTAGTGCCTTGACCTGGAACAGATTCAATATGAAAATGATCTGTTAGCCGTTTCGCGCCAATCATACCTAAACCCATTCCGGTTTTAGAGGTATAATTACCATTTAAGATGGCTTCAATATTATCAATTCCTTTACCGCGATCGCTAATCCGAATTAAAAAAATTTGGGGCGATCCCTGCACTAAAAACTCTACTTTGCCACCCCCAGCATATTGAAAAGCATTACGGGCAATTTCTGAAACAGCAGTAGCAAGGCTGGTTTGCTCATATACTTTAAAACCTAGTAACTCTGCTAGTTGGCGTGTTCTCTGACGCGCCATTACAATGTCAGATTCTAAACTTAAATCCAAAGAAATAATCTTAGTCATATTCACCAATTTAAGTTCAATTGGAGATTAGTAATTTATTTTAATTTTGACTTGATAACTAAACTATCTACTTATAAATAGATTTTTGCTGAAATATTAAAGTTCTTGCATAAATATATTTAACCCCACCCCAGCCCTCCCCTTGGCAAGGGGAGGGCGCAAATTTACCCCCTTTATAAGGGGGGTAATTTGGACTTTTGCAAAAGGTCTAATATGTATCAGTAAACACATACAATAATTTATTATTAGTTTCTGGTTTATTAAGAATAAGTTGTGAAATCAAAGGGGAAGTTTCCAAGAATTATTTTTAATTCTCAAAATTTTCTCTAGCAACCAGCACTGTTACATCATCACGACCTCGTTTAAAATCTCGATATAAAACTCCTGCAATCAAACTAGGATGTTTGCCTACAAGATTAATATAACGGTTCAAGCGCCATTGCGTAGCTAACCCATCAGAGTGCATCACTAGCAGTGCTTGTGAAGACCAAGGATAACTAAATTCCTGAAGTTTTAATAATTGATGACCAACAATACCATTGTAAGAAACCATGCTGCGGCTTTCTAGAGAAGTAATAATTGCAGCCGAAATATTACCTACCCCAGCGAAACGCACTGTTTGTTGGTCAAAATTGATTTCTGCGATCGCGATCGCCGCACCCCTTGTACTCCGCAAAGCACCGTGACAATGTTCAATAATCTCTTTCGGGCTAAGATGAGCATAATTTTGAAAAATTTCTACCGCTTTTGATGATGCCTCAGCCGCGCCAAGCCCGTGGCCCAAACCATCTGCCACTAAAATTACACTTTTAGTAGGACTTTCGTATATTGACCAAGCATCACCACAAACTTGTTCAGATGCGATCGGCACACAAATCGCACCAACTTCTAGAGAACTATTCGACTTAGCAAGCGGCAAATCCTTAGACCATAGCCGACTTAATAAAACTGTACCTAATTGGGGAACCGAATAAATATCAAAAAAACTAGATAGACGGCTAATAGCACCTAAACCATTGCCTGGAGTCCCGGCTGTAGAAAATCCGTCTTCTAAGCACTTTTGAACATCCTCCATCCCTAACCCTTTATCCAAACCCAAAATTTCCAGCCCAGAAAGATTTTGGGAATGTAAAGAGCGCAAGAGCAATTGACCTTCAGTAGCGTGCTTAACTAAATTTTTAGCAACTTCAGTAACAACAATAGCGACCTTTCCGCACTGGGTATCATTAAAGCCAAGTTCCTCAGCTACTACGGTAGCAATTCGTCGCACTTCTCCAACTTGACTATCCTCCGTAATCGGAAAGATCATATCTGACATATAATTTAGCTCTTGATTCCTAAAATTTACCCAGAACTTACGCAATAGAACAGTAAAATCAGGCTTGTAGGGGCGGGTTGCACAAAAATTTATCCTGACAAACCTTTGATCTATATAAACCCGTGCTGACCTGACTTACAGTTGTAGAGACGCGGTAGATCACGTCTCTACAACCCATCCGAACAGCCATTATCAGTAAAGAAATATCTGCGTTTATCTGCGTTTATCTGCGGTTAAAAATTTCTTAAACTAATTGATGACATCATTTCCACTTAGTAATCGTGATGCGCGTACCCCCACCCACACTAGAAACCAGTTCAAATTCATTTACTAGCCGCTTGCTACCACTCAACCCCAATCCTAGCCCCTTACCAGTCGTGTAACCGTCTTTGAGTGCCAAATCAAGATCTGGAATACCAGGTCCCTCGTCTTCAAAAGTCAACCGCAAAGCTTTACGAATTCCTTCACTTAAAGCTTCTAAATGTAACTTACCACCTCCACCATAATCCACCATATTACGAGCCAACTCACTAGCGGCTGTTACTATCTTAGTTTGGTCTACCAAACTAAAACCCTGTTCAATAGACCATTTCCGTACAATCTGCCTAACAAACACAATATCGGCTGACGAGCCAACAGACATCACCTCATCTTTTTGCACGGCCATAGCCGTTCTCCTTAGAATCTAGCCTTCGTGATGCCCGTAGTAAACTCATCCCCCTTTCGACATTTAACGCTGTCCGAATTCCAGGTAAAGATAATCCTAACTCTACCAACGTGATCGCAACCGCAGGTTGCATTCCCACAACTACTGTTTCTGCATCAAGTACCCGTGACATAGCAGCAATATTTCCCAAAATCCGTCCAATAAAAGAGTCCACAATATCCAGTGAGGAAATATCAATTAGCACACCCTTAGCATTAGTTTGGGCGATCCGGTTAGTGAGGTCATCCTGTAACGTCATAGCTAGGCGATCGTGCATATCTACTTGAATAGATACCAGCAGAAATTCCCCCATCTGGAGTATTGGAATATGTTCCACTCTGGCTTCCTTTGCTAAAACTAAGCTTATGCACGACTGATCGAAAAGCCTGTACGTTCCAACGCCATCACAAAGGCATCAGCTAACGTACCTTTAGTAACCACATCACTAAGGTCTACCCCTAAGTGAACTATAGTTTGGGCAATTTGTGGACGAATGCCACTGATAATGCAGTCAGTCCCCATCAGTCTAGCAGCAGCAACAGTTTTGAGCAGATGTTGAGCCACTAGAGTATCTACTGTTGGTACTCCCGTAATGTCGATAATGGCAAATTCTGAACCAGTTTCCACTATTTTTTGTAATAGAGACTCCATCACAATTTGAGTCCTGGCGCTGTCCAGCGTACCAATAAGCGGAAGTGCTAGAATTCCTTCCCAAAGCTTCACAACTGGCGTTGAGAGTTCTAATAACTCCTCCTGCTGGCGCATTATGACTTCTTCGCGGGTTTTTTGATAAGCCTCAGTAGTCCAAAGACCTAGTTTGTCTAATAGATCAGTTGCTAACCAAATTTCATCTGCGATCGCATCACTGTTACCAGCTAGTTCTTGCCGTAGTTGCTCAAATAATGGCTGCTTGAAAGAAAACACAAACAACGCAATATCTCGTGGTGAAAAACCCTGTCGAGCGCGAGAATTAGAAATGCTAGTAAGTATTTCTCGCACTCGATTCCACTCAGATGTTTGAATGTTTGTCAAGTTACCACTTTGCGTAGCATCCGTCAGCAAGCTTAAAAATTCTGTAGACTGTTGCCGCAGTTCAGTTTCCTTTATGAAGTTATCGCGCCGCAAACCAGCAGCAGCTTGTTCCTTCATCCACCCTGTTAACAAACCTGCTTGATAGTTTTTGAGAATTTCAGGGATGATGCTTTTGCCGTTCAGGCTCATTTGTCTGTTCCTTTGATCAGCTTTAATAGAAGGTGTGATTATTCAGTAAATTTATTTGACTAAGCTTAGTCTATAAGTTTTACCCTACAAGAGATACTAAAACTTACGCACTGTGTTTAGTCACTCAACAGAGGGCAAGAGAAAACAGCAAAAAAAGTTTCTAAAATTTTTGCATCTAACTTCTAGTTACTACTGCTTGAAGTCTAGCTCACTGGAAACTTAACAAGCTGAGTATTGGCAGTGAGATGGCAATCCGGTCTAGATAGATCTTGATGAGCGTGATTGCACTCAGTGTTCTCAGCTACAGTGATAGCAACTCACATATTATCGTTATCTGTGAATTTTTTGTACTTATGATTTAAACAGACATCAGCTTAAAACTTGAACAACTGTTTAATTGTAAAGAACGATATTTTAACAGAGATTGGCTGAACAGCAAAATATTTATCTGTAATTGAAGTTAGGAGCAACATTTAGTGAGACTGGTAATTTTGGGAGGTGCAGGAGCAGGAAAGGGAACACAAGCTCAACTGCTGTGTAGCAAATTGAGTATTCCTTGGATTTCTACAGGTAATATGTTGCTGAGTGCGATCGCATCCCAAACTCCATTAGGTTTGCAAGCAAAACCCTATGTCGATCAAGGCGAACTCGTTCCTGACGAACTCATGATCGAATTTATGCGCCAGCGACTTCTACAGCCTGACGCTCAAAACGGTTGGTTTCTTGATGGTTATCCTCGTACCGCCTTCCAAGCCGAAGAGTTAAATTTCTTATTAGATAATTTAGGTCAAAAATTAAATAAGGCTATTTGGTTAGATGTTCCCGAATCAGTAATGTTGACTCGTTCAGCCCAACGTGGACGTTTAGACGACCAGCCAGAAATCATTCAGCGTCGCATAGCCTTATTTAACGAACGCACCCTGCCCATCCTAGAATACTACCAACCCCGCCAAAAACTCTTGCAAATTAACGGCAACCAACCACCCGAACAAGTCCACCAGGATATTTGGCAAAAACTTTTTTCAAGCACCTAGACAAAAATTTCTCTTCCCAGCACCGAAAAAAGCACAAACCTAACTTCCAGGTACCAAAAAAAATCCCCTTTGCGACCTTAGCGAATTCCTTTGCGATCCTTGGCGTTAAAAAAAACCAAACTTTTCCCAGTAACCAATCCCAGACTGCTATCCTTAATGAGAATTTTGAGGCAAGTGCGATGTCTTGGCAGCGTCCCGATCACCGACAATACGACCAACTACGACCGATTAGTTTTGAAAAAGAATTCACCCGCTTTTCTACCAGTTCAGTCTTAACTCGCTGCGGCGATACCCAAGTTCTGTGTAGTGTAACAATTCAAAATACTATTCCCAAGTTTTTACAAGGCAGTGGCAAAGGTTGGCTTACTGCCGAGTATCGGATGTTACCTAGTGCCACTCCTCAACGCCAAGAACGGGAGTTTATGAAATTAGCAGGGCGCACCCAGGAAATTCAGAGATTAATTGGACGGAGTTTGCGGGCAGCAATAGATTTACAGGCACTAGGAGAACGTACAATTATTGTGGATGCAGATGTTCTTCAGGCAGATGCCGGAACCCGTACAACATCTATTACTGGCGGTTTTGTTGCCTTAGCAGATGCACTAAACAAACTTGTCAAGCAGGGAGATTTAGAGCGATCGCCCATCATTCACCAAGTTGCAGCTATTTCTGTAGGATTATTGCACGGATCACCTTTTTTAGACCTCAACTACCCCGAAGATGTCGCCGCCGAAGTTGATTTTAACGTTGTGATGAACGAAGAATTGAGTGCGATCGAAATTCAGGGAACCGCCGAAGACGGAACTTTTACCCGCACACAATTAAATCAAATTATGGATTTATCCGAAAAGGGTATTAAAGAATTGCTGGAATTGCAGCGTCAAGCCTTGGACAGTTGAACCTTACTCCTATACCTCAATTGCTTGCGATTGCTGACACCTATAAACCAATACTCTCCCTATTGAGTGTTAGCCAGAACCTTGCTGGAGAATGGCACTTTCCGCTTAACTAGGTTGAAATACTTATCGCATAAAACCCCCCTCCCTTTAATAAGGGGAGGGGCTGGGGGTGGGGTAATACGTTTAACTAGATTGACCCACTTAATTAGAAACAAAACAAATTTTAGCAACCTTTAATACTGCTAAAAATTTGCAACCTTGTTTATTTGCCATAACCTAATTCTATCTTCTCTTGACTTGACTTTGCCGACAATTTGTGTATATTTATAAGCGATAAAAATATATTCATAAAATTAAGAATTGTTTCACCTAAATTACCAGAATATTGCCTTTCTAATAAACTGAATCGTTAGCTCCAAAAGTATTTCAGCTATTACAGAAAGACAAAATTACAATTTAGTAATTTCTGATCAACATCTTCATCTTTGAGAAAATCAAAAACGACTTAATTAATTAGCTATATTGCAATCAGCACAACGGAGAACACATAAATGAAATTAGCTTATTGGATGTACGCAGGTCCCGCTCACATTGGTACTCTGCGCGTCGCCACTTCCTTCAAAAATGTCCATGCAATCATGCACGCACCAATCGGCGATGACTACTTCAACGTCATGCGATCGATGCTAGAGAGGGAACGCGATTTTACCCCAGTAACAACCAGTGTCGTAGATCGGCACGTTCTCGCTCGCGGTTCTCAAGAAAAAGTTGTAGACAACATCACTCGCAAAGATAGTGAAGAACACCCCGACTTAATTGTGCTGACTCCCACTTGCACCTCCAGCATTCTTCAAGAAGACCTACAAAACTTTGTTGAAAGGGCATCTATTGAAGCACAAGCAGATGTGCTTTTAGCTGATGTCAATCACTACCGCGTCAATGAACTCCAAGCATCTGACCGAACTTTAGAGCAAATCGTCCATTACTACATTGACAAAGCTCGTAAACAAGGCAACCTAGCAGAAAGTAAAACTGAACAGCCTTCCGTTAACATCATCGGTATTTCTACCTTGGGTTTCCACAATCAGCACGACTGCACCGAATTGAAGCGGTTGATGGCTGACTTAGGAATTACCGTTAATACAGTGATTCCAGAAGGTGCTTCCGTTCACGAACTTAAAAACCTGCCGAAAGCATGGTTTAACCTAGTACCTTATAGGGAAATAGGCTTAATGGCTGCTCGTTACTTAGAGCAAGAGTTTGGAACACCTTACATTGATATCACACCAATGGGTGTGGTAGAAACAGCCCGTTGTATCCGCAGGATTCAGGAAGTTATTAATGCTCAAGGCGGTGAAGTAGACTATGAAGACTTCATCAACGAGCAAACCTTGCACGTATCTCAAGCTGCATGGTTCTCCCGTTCGATTGACTGTCAAAACTTGACTGGTAAAAAAGCAGTCGTCTTTGGTGATAGCACCCATGCTGCTGCTATGACAAAAATTTTGGCGCGTGAAATGGGTATTCACGTTGTTTGGGCTGGAACTTACTGCAAATATGATGCGGAGTGGTTCAAAGAGCAGGTGAGTGAATACTGTGATGAACTACTGATCACAGATGATCATACTCAGATTGCAGATGCGATCGCCCGTGTGGAACCATCTGCAATTTTCGGTACCCAAATGGAACGTCACGTAGGTAAGCGGTTAAATATTCCCTGTGGCGTAATTGCAGCCCCCATACACATCCAAAACTTTCCCATTGGTTACAAACCCTTCTTAGGTTACGAAGGTACAAACCAGCTTGTAGACCTAATCTACAATTCCTTCACATTGGGAATGGAAGACCACCTGTTAGAAATATTTGGCGGTCACGACACCAAAGAAGTTATTACCAAGGGCATTTCTGCTGGTTCTGACCTTGGCTGGAACAAAGAAGCCCAAGCAGAATTGAATAAAGTTCCTGGCTTTGTACGTGGAAAAGTCAAGCGCAATACCGAAAAATTTGCCCGTGAGCGCGGCTTAAATGAAATCACCTTAGAAGTAATGTATGCAGCTAAGGAAGCTGTTGGCGCTTAATTAGCAACTATTTTGATATACCTTCATGTCAAAGGTGATGAGAAATCTCACCCTTGGCTACCCTGGTTCGACGTAAGCGCGTAGCACACGCTCACGTCGAACCAGGTTTTATTATGACTATGGTAACTGTATACAAAAACAATCTAGTAAGCCTCTAAAGCTTACGTCCCACCTGATTGCGCGAGACCTAGATCCGCCACTGAAAAAAAAAATTCTCTCAAAAGGTTGACAGTTTGAATTGTAGTTGCTACATTAATAAAGCGGTCGAGAGAAGCCAGCGCAAGCGACACTTCCTCAAGCGCCTGAACCTAGAAAATTATATAGTTTGAAAGCTTTATAGCACGAAACCTCGTCAAAAAGCAATTAAGCCTCAAAGTTAATCGCTTTGAGCAAAATGGAACTGTGGTTCCAAAAGTAAGCCGAGCAAAACTCATTACATAAAATGGAGAGTTTGATCCTGGCTCAGGATGAACGCTGGCGGTCTGCTTAACACATGCAAGTCGAACGGGTGTAGCAATACATTAGTGGCGGACGGGTGAGTAACGCGTGAGAATCTGGCTTTAGGTTCGGGACAACCACTGGAAACGGTGGCTAATACCGGATGTGCCGAAAGGTAAAAGGTTTACCGCCTGAAGATGAGCTCGCGTCTGATTAGCTAGTTGGTGTGGTAAGAGCGCACCAAGGCGACGATCAGTAGCTGGTCTGAGAGGATGATCAGCCACACTGGGACTGAGACACGGCCCAGACTCCTACGGGAGGCAGCAGTGGGGAATTTTCCGCAATGGGCGAAAGCCTGACGGAGCAAGACCGCGTGAGGGAGGAAGGCTCTTGGGTCGTAAACCTCTTTTCTCTGGGAATAAGAAAGTGAAGGTACCAGAGGAATCAGCATCGGCTAACTCCGTGCCAGCAGCCGCGGTAATACGGAGGATGCAAGCGTTATCCGGAATGATTGGGCGTAAAGAGTCCGTAGGTGGTGATTCAAGTCGATTGTTAAAGAGCGGGGCTTAACCCCGTAGAAGCAGTGGAAACTGAATCACTAGAGAGAGGTAGGGGTAGAGGGAATTCCCGGTGTAGCGGTGAAATGCGTAGAGATCGGGAAGAACACCAGTGGCGAAAGCGCTCTACTGGACCTCATCTGACACTGAGGGACGAAAGCTAGGGGAGCGAAAGGGATTAGATACCCCTGTAGTCCTAGCCGTAAACGATGGATACTAGGTGTTGTCTGTATCGACCCGGACAGTGCCGTAGCTAACGCGTTAAGTATCCCGCCTGGGGAGTACGCACGCAAGTGTGAAACTCAAAGGAATTGACGGGGGCCCGCACAAGCGGTGGAGTATGTGGTTTAATTCGATGCAACGCGAACAACCTTACCAGGGCTTGACATGTCTGGAATCTTCGTGAAAGCGAGGAGTGCCTTCGGGAACCAGAACACAGGTGGTGCATGGCTGTCGTCAGCTCGTGTCGTGAGATGTTGGGTTAAGTCCCGCAACGAGCGCAACCCTCGTCCTAAGTTGCCAGCATTAAGTTGGGCACTCTGAGGAGACTGCCGGTGACAAACCGGAGGAAGGTGGGGATGACGTCAAGTCAGCATGCCCCTTACGTCCTGGGCTACACACGTACTACAATGCTACGGACAAAGGGCAGCCAACCAGCGATGGTGAGCAAATCCCATAAACCGTGGCTCAGTTCAGATTGCAGGCTGCAACTCGCCTGCATGAAGGTGGAATCGCTAGTAATCGCCGGTCAGCATACGGCGGTGAATTCGTTCCCGGGCCTTGTACACACCGCCCGTCACACCATGGGAGCTGGTCATGCCCGAAGTCGTTACCCTAACCTGTAAAGGAGGGGGATGCCGAAGGCAGGGCTGGTGACTGGGGTGAAGTCGTAACAAGGTAGCCGTACCGGAAGGTGTGGCTGGATCACCTCCTTTTAGGGAGACCAACTACAAAGTGTGAACTCACAGATTCACCCACAGTAGTCATCCCAGGTCAAGCGAGAGTTAGTCTAAAGGCTTTCAAACTATTAATGGTTCGGTTTAAACAATGTGGAAACACATCTAGCAATCTGACAATAACGAGAGTCAGCCTGCTGGATTTAATCCAGCTAGAACCTTGAAAACTGCATAGCAACAAAAAAAGTAGGTAGTCGAAACAGAACTACGAAGTGTGAAAACACCAGTAGAAAACCTGTTTGACAATTAATAGTGGTCAAGATAATAAGGGCTGATGGTGGATACCTAGGCACACAGAGGCGAAGAAGGACGTGATTACCGACGAAACGCTCCGGGGAGTTGGAAGTAAACATTGAGCCGGAGATGTCCGAATGGGGCAACCCTTTATACAACCTGTTGAATCCATAGACAGGTATGAGCCAACCCAGCGAATTGAAACATCTTAGTAGCTGGAGGAAAAGAAATCAACAGAGATTCCCTTAGTAGCGGCGAGCGAAGCGGGAACAGCCTAAACCACGAAGTATATCTTTGTGGGGTAGTGGGACAACAGATACAAGACCCATGAAGCTAAACGAAGCAGCCTGATTGCTGCACCAGAGAAGGTGAAAGTCCTGTAGTTGAAAGTGAATTGGGCTTAGTTGCATCCCGAGTAGCACGGGTCACGAGAAATCCCGTGTGAATCAGCGAGGACCATCTCGTAAGGCTAAATACTCCTGTGTGACCGATAGTGAACAAGTACCGCGAGGGAAAGGTGAAAAGAACCCCGCAAGGGGAGTGAAATAGAACATGAAACCATCAGCTTACAAGCAATGGGAGGACGATTAAACGTCTGACCGTGTGCCTGTTGAAGAATGAGCCGGCGACTTATAGGCACTGGTAGGTTAAGGTAAGATTTACCGCAGCC
>NC_019737.1 GCF_000317495.1 Crinalium epipsammum PCC 9333 | reverse complement strand
ACTTATAGGTAGGTTATTACAGTATGATGCTAAGTAAATGACTCAGTAACAGACTATGGCAACAGATAAAAAACATATTGCAGTGTATCTCGATAAGGAAAATGAAAAATCCTTAATGGAGTACATCAAACAGCATGGTGGTATTAAGTACAGTGCTGCGGTTAATCAGATTCTTGCTACTTTCTTTGGTAACTCACTTAGTAATTTACCAGTAACAGATGAGTTAGAAGCTACTATCACAAGGATTGTGGAAGAGCAGTTAAGTAACCTACTAAGTATTACACCTAGTAACGTACCGAGTGCTGAAGTGCTAGAACGGTTAAGTATTTTAGAGAAGAAGTTAGCTCACTTAAGTAACATACCAGAAACAATATCCGGTAACTTACTAGAGCAGGAAGTAGTAGAGCCTGAGCAAATACTTAGTAACATACCTGGTATTACACTTAATGAAGTGGGAAGTGTTAGTTTAGAGGTGGCAGAAACGGCTAGGCAGTTAGAGGAAGAAGCAGCAGAAAAACTCGAATCATTAGTAGTTGAGGTAGATGCGATCGCACAATCGCCCGATACTAGCGATGAACCTGAAGCAGTTGCAGTAGAGCAAGACGCTAACGCGCCTGTAGTAGACCCAAAATTAAATTCCCTAGAACTAGAACTAGAAACTGCACTTGAACCAGACTTAGAAACAGACCCTGGTTTATCTGAAGCAGCACCAGTAAGTGAACCAGTGAGTGAGCAAACACCAAACACTGAAACTGAATTGCTTTCTGGGGTTCAAGTTTGCAAGCTGCTTAAATTGAAAGATTACCAACTGTCAAAGATGAACGATGACGAAATCAAGGCTAAAGGTTTTGAACGAGTAAAAGTAGGAAGGAAAAGTAAATATCAAAAGTTATTCTAAAAAAACCTGTTAAGATTATTATCTCAACAGGGCAGGATCAATTATCTACCATTTAGAATCTACCAAAACTTGATACTCTTGATCTGAGGGGCAAGAGCATACATACGTCGAATGCTACATCTTTACTGCTCATTCAATGTATGCGATCGCTACATTATTACTGCTTATTTATCAAGTAATTTCTCTAAATCCTAATCTCTAATACATGTTATCCATGCAAAAGCCCCCCCTGGATTATGAACAAATTTCCAAGGCATAGAATTTCCTTTATTTGTCTTAACTACAAATTTATGATTCATTAGTTCAGTATAAGCCACAGTTATTTTGGGACGCTTTTCTGGATTTTTGTCGTGTTCAGTATGTGACCATCCTATGCTACGGTCAAACCCCATACATTGACAATATTTATCCGCTGCCAATTGATGCGCTTGATCACTACACCAACCAGCCCAATTTATTTCGCAACACCAATCTACTGGATATCCTTCAATCCTTGGCTCCATAAACTGGAATTCCATATTTCACTCCTTGAATTACATGAGATAGTTTAGTACATAGATTCATTCTTCATACTTAAGACGCTAATTTATGTTGTTTTTATCTCTAAAAGATACAAGCTCACAACAATATAAATTAGCGTCCTAACTAGGAGAATTTTTAACAAATGGCCGTATTGCTAGGCTTATAAAACTTTCCTGTTTCTGGATTTAGTTCAAATTCACTACGCTTATTAGGTTGATAATTAATAGCTACCGTTTGCCCTTGGGGTGATAAAGAATAATCTTTTTCTCTAGAAGACATTCCATGCTGCATACTAAGAGTGTCTTCATCATCCTCATCCTTAACACTGTCTCCTTGATAAAGGATAGTACATTCCTGGTTAATACTGTCTAATTTATCACTAAGCAGGTATGTAGATCCCGCCTGTTGTGCTAGCATACACCCAGCAAACTCCAAACCAGCACCTACTGCACTATTTTTCGCAAGGCTAACTACCGATTTCACACCACAGCTTATTACACCGAGTTGGGTTTGATTAATATAAGTTTTAAAAGCTTCTTTATATAATGATTTGCATTTTTCCTCTTGTTCTTTATTATTATTACCCTTATTTTTTTCTGAAGAGATGTTATTCTTTCCTGAAGAAGTGCCGTGTTTTTCTGTAGAACTGCTGTTCTTTTTGATCTCTGGAGAATTATTATGAACTATGACACCAGAATACATATGTTAATACTCTCCCTAAAATGTTATGTGAAGACTCAGGCGCTTGAAAGACAATTGCAGGGCGACTTATAGCACTTGCTGATTCACTAAGCTAACAGTCTCATTTTCAATGAAAACGTAACTAAAAGCTTTTTGGCATTGTCTGAGTTTTTACAATGTTATACTTATTTTTTAATATATCACTTTAACCTTTTTTAATCATCGTAAAAAAATTATTTTTTTAGTTCTTGATGAAACCTTTATACTTTGCATAAAAGGAATCAAACTTGGCAAACTAATAATTAAAATTACTTCTTTATGAATTAGATACAATGGGGAGCCTAGAGTCTATTTTATCCCTGTCGTCAGTAGTAAAACATTTCAGCTTAGAGAAGTTTTGAATTAATCGTCTAACTAAAATGTTTGATTGTAGCACCCTGAATTATTAAGCGGCTCTGTCCAAATCATACAAATACTGCTGAAACCCGACAAATACTTCACTGATATTCGCAACGCTTCCTAGTTCTCCAACAGCATCACGAACAGTATGATACTTCAATTCTAGCAATTGAGGTAATTTAGTACGATCCAGTTCGCCCACCCCAGCTTTGATGTATTGTTCCAGTACAAAGTCGAGAAATTCCTGCTGTTTGCCGATATAGCGCGAGAAGATCAACGACTTGTGAGCAAGGACGCGCTCTCGACGGCTAATAGGTGGAGAGGCGTATGCGATATAAGCCAGTACATCATATAAGTCGCTTTTCTCTGCATCAATCAGGCGGCTAATTTCTGTTAGTTGTTCCTCTGCATAGCCCTTCTCTGCCAGTCCTTCTAATAATGCTTTACGGGTGTCAGGACGGCTCCAGATGGCTCTTAATTCGTTTTCATTTGTGAATAGTTGAGGAATTTCACCAAAGAGACGTTCCACAAATTCTGCTGCGCTCATCGGTTTACCGTCTGGACTCCAGAAGCTAGTAGATATCCGATGTTGAAAGGTGCGTTCTTTACCATCAGCGAGTTTGATTTTAATAGTTTGGGGACGAGAAGTTTCTGTATTTTCGTTGCTATTTGTGTCAGTATTTCTATTAGTATTTGTTGTAGATGATGACTGTCGTTCCCTTCGATTTGTAACTATTACAGGTTCTTGGGGTTCGCCATCCCATTCAGGATCGTTGAAGTGTTCGTAGGCTCTAACAAAATCATAAATAGTGAAGTAATCTTTCCCATCAAATAGGCGAGTACCACGACCAATAATTTGCTTAAATTCAATCATCGTGTTGATGGGTCGCATTAGCACAATGTTACGAACGTTGCGGGCATCAACCCCAGTAGAAAGCTTTTGTGAGGTGGTGAGAATAGTTGGAATATTTTTCTCGTTGTCTTGAAAGGTGCTGAGGTGCTGTTCTCCCAGTTTCCCATCATCGGCTGTGACACGGACACAGTAATTAGGGTTACTGCTAATCTTAATTTGGTTAATTAAATCCCGCACAGCTAGAGCGTGGTCTTGGTTGGCACAAAATACCAGAGTTTTTTGATTCTGGTTAATTTCCTCCATGAACAGTTGTACGCGGTAGCGTTCGCGATCGCTAATTTCAATGATGCGATTAAAATCACCTTCGGTGTAAGTTCTACCTTCGTCTATTGCACCTTCTATTAATTCATCTTCGCTGCTGTAAATATATTCATCTAGGTTAGTTTCGATCTGCCTAACTTTAAAGGGAGTCAAAAACCCATCGTTGATGCCGTCTTTGAGTGCGTAAGTATAGACTGGCTCACCAAAATAAGTGTAGGTATCGGCGTTGTTAGCACGTCTGGGAGTGGCAGTAAGCCCCAGTTGTACTGCTGGTGAGAAGTATTCCAAAATGCCCCGCCAGGTGCTTTCGTCACTGGCTCCGCCTCTGTGACATTCATCAATGATGATGAAGTCAAAGAAGTCGGGGGGATAATCGCTGAATTTGGGGGTAGGATTGCCAGCTTCGTCCCTTCCAGTCATGAAGGTTTGGAAAATGGTAAAAAAGATACTGCCATTTTTAGGAACTCGACCTCGTTTTTTGATGGCTTCAGGGTCGATGCGGACGAGGGCATCGTCGGGGAAGGCGGAGAATGAGTTATAAGCTTGGTTGGCTAAGATATTACGATCTGCTAGAAACAGAATACGAGGGCGACGGGTGGGTTGTCTGCTGAGGTTCCAACGGCTTTGAAACAGTTTCCATGCCAGTTGAAAGGCGATGAAAGTTTTACCCGTGCCAGTTGCCATTGTTAACAGAATCCGGTCTTGTCCTTGGCAGATAGCGGATAGGACGTGCTTAATGGCATTGTGTTGATAATAACGGGCTTCCCATGTACCGCTTCTGTCTTCAAAGGGGATGGCAGCAAAGTTATCTCGCCATTGATTAGCTTGGCTAAAAGTGGTATTCCACAGTTGGTCTGGGGTGGGATATTGGTTGATGTAGCCTTCTGCCCCTGTGTGCATATCTACTTGGTAGATGCGATCGCCATTTGTAGAGTAGGCGAATCGTGTTTGCAACTTTTCGGCGTATTTTTTGGCTTGTCCTAAACCTTCGGTGTCGGGTAAGCCGCGTTTTTTTGCTTCGATGACGGCGAGTTTTTCACCATGATATACCAGCACATAATCGGCTATGTCTGATTTAGCGCGTTTACCGTTACCAACTAAGCGACCAGGTGCGATAACTTCGCGACGGATGCGACTACCTTCGATGACTCCCCATCCTGCGGCTTTGAGTGCGGGGTCAATTAGTTCGGCACGGGTTTCGGCTTCGTTCATGCAGCAATTTCTTCCTTAACAGTTTTCGGAGTGTCTGCGGTGAGTTCGCCAGTAAAAGCTTTTTGCAGGATGGATTGTTTTAGTTCGTTGAGAGCAGCGATTTTTTGCCTGTAGATGGTTTCAAGGCGAAGAATCTGACTTCGCATCTCATCGATCTTGACAACTATAGCCTCTTGTAATGCCAAGTCTTGTGGATAACAAATAGTTACCTCTCGGATTTCTTCTAAATGTAAATTAGGAACTCCAATGCCTTTTAATCTTTTATTGAACTGCCCTTTTGCAACGGGAGAATTAACAAAATGCAACATAAATCTGGGCAAGATAGCTGCCAATGGTCTAAGCAAAGCTAAACTAACATAAATGTCGAAATCAATGTCTTTATCAACTAACGCAGCAACACCTGTAGTGCCATTTTTTGCCAATAATATATCGTGTAACCGAGGTGAAATACGCTTCTGCATAGCGATATGTTGTGCCTCGTCTACATATTTAACTTTGTCCCAATTAATTGTGCCGCTAGTAACATTACGCGACGACAAAAATACGAAACCTGTTTCAAAATATTTTGGTGTTTGATGAGTTCCATCAGTGATTTTTTCACAAACTTCGCTCAACTTGCTTTGTACCCACCCATCACCTTTCTGGGTAAAGATGGCGTTTAGATAGCTTTCAAATAGTTCGCGGGAGTTGGCAAGGTTCTTTTCGGCGTTGGCGATCGCTCTATCAATCCCCTCAAACGCCTCATCCAAAATTGCCACAATCCGCTTTTGTTCAGTAAGAGGAGGAAGAGGAAAATCAAACTCAAATACAGAATTCATATTTGCTCTAGGCATCCTTGCACCAGTACAAGTTGCATTGATACACTTCACAGTTGAATCCATTAACAACCAGTAGAGAAGAAAATATCTATTTAGGCATTCACTTGGCTTAATAGGAAAAATTTCAGTTGAACAGTGTCCTTCAAAATCTGGAGCTAATACTTTATTGAGGTATGGGCGAAGTCTTCCATAAAGTATATGCTTATGGTTGAATCTAAATGTTGAACTTTTTACAGATTGTAGCTCCGTTGAACCAATAAACTTAGCAGTGTTAGATTCAATATTTTCCATGCCAATATAAGGCAAATTTTTATAAATGCCTTGAGATTTTTCTACTTGGCAAACTTCAGCGAGTTTTTTTACTTTCCAACCCACTGGCAACTGTCCACTATCAACTGTCAACTGCATACCATCCCCCAACACCACCCAAAATCTCTGCACTCTTCACACCCAAAGCCGCAATCAGATTTTTTTACACTTCTTCATAAGCAGCAATAAAATCATCCCGTGAAATACCAGATTGAGTGCAGATGCTTCTGAGAGTAGAACCTTTAATAAGTTTATGATTTGGCAAAGTTAAAGGAGTAGTTGTACCATCAGGATTTTGTCTAATCATAGATATATGCTCTTTTTCTCTTACTATGGAAAATCCAAAACCCTCAAGCACTTTAATTACTTTTGATTTAGGAGCATCAACAGGAAACTTTGTCATTATACGTTTGCCTCTGCTACAAAAGCTTCGAGGATTGAGGACTCAGATTCTAGAACCGATTCTCCAAAAGTTTCGACATGAAATAAAATAGCCGAGCGCACATCATTTAAAGCTTCTTCATAGGTATCACCCTCACCAACTACAACCCCTTGAATACCTAAAGGATAGGCAACATAACCATCAGGGTGCTTTTCGACAATTATTTTGATATTTTTCATAGTTACTTCTCCTAAATTAATTTGACATCCAAAAGAAAATTCACATACTCTGTTAATTGTCAACTGCCTGTCAACTGCATAATTCTCTCCAAAATTCCAACACTTTCTTCATCCAGTACCGCAATCTCATCTAAAATTTCCTGCGGTTCTCGTAACTCCGATTCCTCTGCTTTATTCGGATTCTTCACCGACAGATCAAATGTCACTTGATCAATATCAGCAATATCCACAAACCAAGATTTTTCTGTTTCTTTAAACGTAGCCTGTAACTCTACAAACTCCCGCAAATCCTCATCATTCAGGGAATTGGTTTTACCCATGTTCCGCCCTGGAACGAGTTGGTAATACCAAATTTTCTGAGTAGCCATTCCCTGATTTAAGGGTTTTCCCTGAGCAAATAAAGGCATTCCCTGAACGGAATCGGAGGGAACAGCTTTATCAAAAAACAACACTACCGTTTTTACCCCCGCCCCGATAAAAGTCCCACTCGGACAATCTAAAATCGTGTGCAAATTACAACTACTCAAAAGCTCCTGACGCAATGCCCGCGAAGCATTATCCGAATTTGATAGGAACGTATTTTTGATTACTACTGCTGCCCTACCGCCTATCTTCAGGATTTTGATGAAGTGCTGTAAAAACAGAAACGCTGTTTCCCCAGTTTTAATTGGAAAATTCTGCTGTATTTCCTTGCGTTCCTTCCCTCCAAATGGCGGATTAGCCAAGATGACATCAAAACGATTCTTGTCCTGAATATCAGTGAGATTTTCCGTCAGGGTATTGGTATGAATAATATTTGGTGCATCAATGCCATGCAGAATCATATTCATGATGGCAATGACATACGCCAAACTTTTCTTTTCTTTACCTGTAAAAGTATTATTCTGAAGTGTCTCAAGCTCTTTTGTTGTCAGCTTACCCCGACGTAAATAGTCGTAAGTTTCACACAAAAAACCCGCCGAACCGCAAGCACCATCATAAATGCGATCGCCAATTTCAGGTTTGACCACCTGAATCATTGCCCGAATTAAGGGACGCGGTGTGTAATACTCACCACCATTGCGCCCTGCATTACCCATATTCTTGATTTTGGCTTCATAAAGATGGGATAGCTCATGCTTCTCCTGTTGCGATCGAAACCTTAGTTCATCTATATATTCCAGGGCATCCCTCAAGCTGTAGCCGCTTTGAAACCTATTCTTAATCTCGCTAAAAATTTCCCCAATCTTATATTCGATTGTGTCAGGACTGGTAGCCCGTTGCTTGAATCCTTGTAAATATGGAAATAGCTTGCGGTTAACATAATCAATCAGATCATCACCAATCAGGGCATTATCATGATCTACCGTCCCATCAGCCTTTTTGGGTGCTGCCCAGACTGACCAGCGATGCGCCTCATCAATAATAAATTCATAAGGTTTATCAACCAATTCCGCCTCTAGCGCCCTCTCCTGTTCCAAGTCATCCAAATACTTCAAAAACAGCAGCCAAGAGGTTTGCTCTGTATAATCTAACTCTGTAGTACAACCCGCCTCTTTCCAGAGAACATCATCAATATTTTTAAAAGTTTGCTCGAACATTTAGCTTTACTGTGGGATTTTTAATATTAATGGCTTGGCTTATTAGTTGGCAACTTACCAGAATATAATACTGTAATAAAACTTATTGGTGAAGCTGTTTAAGTAAAAACGTAACAGTTGGCAATTCTCAAAGGTCAACTTTATGGGCTATCGCCCTTTATGAGTTAGAGACGATGGTGCAAAGGGGAATCTATTTTATCACTGTAATCAGTATTAATGAGCTTTCACTACTACCAACAGTTTTTACTTCACTACTACAAACAGTTTCCCGAATTAATAAGTTTTCACTACTACAAATAGTTTTCAATAGTACCGCAGTTTTTAGTAGAAAACGCGATAGCGTTTTTAAAACGTTAAAATAATTAACCCCTGGCATTTTACAGCAAGGGGTTAGGAATGTTATGCGTTATGGTCAATACTGGAGTTGCGAAATTTCGTGCTGGTCGTAACAATGCAGTTACTTACGGTTACAAGAGGTTAGTAACCATAGATGGATTATCGGTAGTGTCAGGGTTACATCTATTAAGTTTAACCTTTTCAGTGATTTCCCCTAATGCAGTATTAGCTTCATTGAAATCTTAAAATGGGCCAATGTAAGTTCCTATCAAAGTTGTTGGGGGGAGAGTTCTCCCCGAAATGTCACGAGTCGGAGCGAGCAATTTACACTTTTTCACTATGTTCCAGCTACGCAACTGACTCAACTCATTTAAATAACTATAGTCTGCTAGCCAACGATGCTGTACAAACAGAGCATAAGTATTAGCTCTCTTAGCAGGACAAGCTTCAGGTATTAACTGAGATATAATTCCTGGCAATGTCATTGATAAAAAACCTATCCATCCTATTGCAGCGAATCCCACAAAACAAATAAAACTTTTACTTTGTATCACGTTGCATTATCCTCACTAATGGAATTATTTAAATTACCAACCTTTAGACTGTCCCAACTGCAAAAGTGCGTCTAACATCTGTTTACCTTTGGAGTAATTTGTTCCACCCTGTTTCAGCACATCTTTGATAATGTCGCTGTCGCTAATTCCTTGCTGTTGCAGTGCCGTTACAGCTAGATAAGTAGGTCTGTAACCTTCCATTTCCTCATCTGTTGCAGGTGTGACAGCATTGGCTGGAAGAGTCGTTAGGGTATCCGTTACAGGTTCGTTACTAACTTCGTTATCCCTTGCTGTATCGTCGTTACGCTCGTTATAACTATTTTGCTGTTGCAGTGTAACGGGTTGCTGTTGCGAGGGTTGTAACGCTGTAACAGCTTCTGACTGATAACGTTGTTCCTGTACCCACTGGGAGGTAGCAAGCTGACTGATAAAGTCATTTCTCTCTGCTGTTTCAATAGCTTTAATTAGTGGTGTAATGCGTTGTAGCTGATACCCTGTTGCAACGGCTGTTACACCGCAACAGCTAGTAAGAAACAAGGAAAGGTAACGCAGTGAAACGCTAAACTTATCTTTTGGGTTTGGGAATAGGAACGGGCTAGATGACCAAAGCAACAGCCCTATTACAGTTGAACTACCACCGACTAGAGCGAGTAAATTTCTATTGCTTCGGAGTTGATCTTGTGGGCTAGATATTTTAATCATCACTTTACTTTACCCATTGAATTAAAGAACCAACTAATACAATGGCAATACAAACAATCAAACCGCCGATATAGGATTGATAATCTACTCCCATTGCTTCTGCTAGAAAGTCATCAGCTAAACCACAAACTATGAACAATAAACTAACAACCACTACAAGCCAAAAAGCATAATATTGAAACCGAGGGATTATATAAGCCGTGTAGGAAAATAGACCGCAACAGCTAACACCTAGCAGAAAGTAACCACCTAATTGAATGCTTTTACCCATGATGAAACTCCACTAAAAAGGGTAGTGATTAATTTCACTACCCCAAAGTTTTAACTATTAGTAGCCATAGGATTGTTTGATGGCATTAATCGCATTTGCAGCGTTAGTTTCTGCTGATTTAACTTCACTGTGCATTTCTGCATAATGAGGGCGCAAACCATGTAAATCCTTAGCTAATTGTGCGTTAGCTTGCTGTTTTTCAAGCTCAGTTCGAGCTACTTTTGATTGGTAGCGTCGGTGCGTGGTATGTACGGTAGTATCAGAATCCTCAATATTTTTCAGGGCTTTATAAGCACTAACTGAAGCAAGAGCTTGTACTTTCTTTTGCTTGGCTAAGATGCGTAATGCGTCTGCTTCAGCTTTATTAAAGTAGCGGGGGGCTTTGACAATTGGCGCAGTTCTCACACTGCTAAAGTCTGCATTATTTGGGGTGATAACATCTTTATCAGTTGCAGCTAAAACTTTGTTAGTAGCGAGGTTATGATTAGTACCATCATTTGCTAGTTGTCCACCAGCTTCAGTTGAGATGTTAGCTTTGTTGCGGGTGATAAATTTCAGTAGTCCCATGATTTAGTTCTCCTTAGATTCAGTTAGTAAATTTGGTTGATTGCCACTTAGAAGCAGTTCTGGGTTACAAGGTTTTAAACCCAACTCAGTCAGCAGGGTTACGCACTCAGTAGGTGACATAGGAGTGGCGATCGCCGTTTTAACCCGACCCGTAACTGCGTTATCTATGCGCTGCATTAGCCCTGGTGTAATGGCATCAGCTACGGCATTGATTAAGCTGCTGTAACGCCGTAATGGGTCTACATCCGACTGATGTAATGGCTGTGTAACAGTCTCTTGTAATGGGTCTATTACATCGTCTGTAATGTCGGCATTACAGGCTGTTGCGCCTTTGATTTGCTGTAATACCTCAAGCCCTATCGGTGTCCAGAAAACCTGATTATTATCACCAGTTACCCAGTGAGTACCTTCGATTAATTGGTCAGATTTGCGGGACTTCCAAACCCTTAAATTATTGGTAGAAATCCCCAAAAACTCCGCAGCTTGAGCAGTTGTGTATACTTCGTTGCTCATTAGCGCCGCCCCTCGATAAAGCCTGCAAGCTTACCAGCACAGACATCTTTATCGGTTTGAAGCTGTGCGATTTTCTGCTGCTGTAAGTTGTCAGCTTGCTGGAGAATTGCAAGCTGGTTACTGTTCCAGGCGTGTTGCAGAACGTTCAAACCGATGCTGCACAGGAATAGAGGGAACAGCACAGAGGTAGCGCCATCACTGGATGAGGAATCATTCATAATTCCCTCCTTTGTGCGATCGCTGTGAGCTTTTTTCGTTCATCATTAAATTTGTCTCCTATTTGCTAATGGGAGTCATTGCCAGCCCCGACCCGTGGAAAGCGAAGGGCTGGCTTAGGAAGTTTAGCTCCCTAAGTGTTTAAAGCTGGCTTAGGACGCTAATATTAGTATATAACTAAAAAAAGCAAGGTTAACTGCTAATCTTGATAGCAAAGGATTAACCATGCTGGTAATGACAAATAAAGGTAAAAAAGTAGTTCTTCATGTGGAGGTGGAAGAGTCCACTAGGACGCGACTGCGGCTTGAGGCTGTGCGTCGTGGTGTAACTATGGGACAACTGTTAGAAGAAATTGTAGATAAAACAATACCGCCACTAGATAGTAGAGATTAATGGCGATCTCATAATGGATGGCGAATTGAAAACTGTAAAGCAATTGTTAATAATTGCAGACTGCGTGGCATCTGACCACAATAATTCAATAAACAAGCATTTTTTTGGAGTGAGAAATTCCCAAGATCTCAGCCCTTAAAAAGGGTGAACTCCCAGCTAGTTAACCAGCCAGGAGCTTAAATCTTTTTCCCGTCTCTAAGTTTTGCCGACAGTGAGCGGGTATCCACCTATCGCCATCCAAAAAATAAGGATGGTATATAAAATTATGTTAACTGATGTCAGACCGATTCAACCACATACTACAGAGCGTATTACTCTATTAAGTGGCGACGAATTAATTCAAAAGACTGATGCTCTTGGATTATCGTCATCTATAATATTCTCCCAGCTTCTTCATATCAACTGCACACCTTCTTCTTTTATTGGAGGTGCAGCATGGTAGCCAACTTCAAACAAAGACTTCCTTATCAATCAGGTAAAAATCACCCCTGCCCTATCTGCGATCGCACCAAAGATGGCGACTGCAAGTTTTCTGAAACCGAGGCGCTGTGCCATACACATATAGACGGTGAACCTATCGGTTTAAACAATTCAACCCACCTTTTACTTTGGAAATATAACGGAGCTACTAAGGATCGGGGTTGGGGACAGTATCGCCTAGACACGAGAGAGAGACAAGAGAGAAAGGAAATCCGCGCCAAATCAAGGAAGGAATACTTCTACGACGATCGCAACGGCAACCGATTAATTAAAGTTACCCGCGTAGACGATGGGCAAGGTCGCAAGCAGTTCTACCAGTCTCACTGGGATGGTCAAAAATGGGTGAGTGGGCTAACTGAAGAAGTTAAAAAAGCAGTCCCCATTTATAAATACCAGCAAGTTCGATCTGCGATCGCCAACGGACAACCTATTTTTATGGTTGAAGGTGAGGGCGTAGCCGATGCTCTATGGGAATTGGGAATTGCAGCAACGACAACACTAGGCGGTTCTAAAAAATATCGCACTTATGGCGACTACTCACAAGATTTAGTAGGCGCATCATTGGTAATTAGCCCAGACCGTGATGAATGTGGGCTTGAACACATGGAAGATATTAATCAAGATTTCCCTGATGCTCAATGGTGCTACTGCTTCCCAGATTCTCCACTATGGGAACACATACCTAAAAATAGTGGGAGTGATTTAGCTGACTGGATTATCAATGACAAAGCAACTGAAAAAGATATTATGAACGCTGTAGGAGCCAAGCGAGAGTTAAAGCAGTTTCAACCAAACGATAACAGCAACAGCAATGTTATTTCTCATCCCACAGCTACACGGGAAATCTACACTAATGAAGAAATCGATCAAAAAATTAATCAATTTATCAGTGAGGGATTGTCTGGCAGCCAATTAGAATTGCAGCTTGCTAATCTAGCTGCAAATTCTCCTCACAGTTCAAGTGTTATTGAGAAGATTTACAAAGCCAAACTCAAAGAGTGTGAACTTTTTGAGAGCAGAAAGGAAGTCGCGGACGAATTAGATGTTTTACTATTAGCTTCTTCTTCCACTGTAGAACTTGAAAAAATCCTGCCAACTGACTTAGCAAATCCCATTACCAAATTAGCGAGTTGGCTTTCTTTACGTCCTGAAGGCTATCTAACTTGTTTGCTAACTGCTGTTTCAACACTGCATAAAGTAGGTACTAAAATAGTACTTCATAATGGTATGGGGTTCAAGGTTACGCCCAACTTATTCGCTGGAATTGTTGCCGAATCTTCCCAGAAAAAATCACCAATTGTTAAAGCAATGGTATCTGAGCCTTTGGGAATTTTACAAGGAAAAGCTAGAGAGGAGTATAACTCATCTAAAAAACAATACGAATTAGATTGCTCTGAGTGGGACAGACTCAAAGGAGATGAAAGACGCGATCGCTTCCCAGAGGGCAAACCACAAAAACCTGTAATGAAACGCTACTACTATTCAAGTAGCACTAATGAAGGGCTGGTTAATCAAGTTACTGCGTACCCAGAACAAGGCATTTTAGCCAATGTTGACGAGTTAGCTGGATTATTTAAATCTGCTAATGCCTACCGCAATGGACGTGGTAGTGATGAAGAGGATATGTTGAGTTTTTACGATGGCACGGGCAGCAGTGTTTTACGTGCCGATGGGATGAGAGCAGATTTAGAGGGATTACTACTAGGCATCGTTGGGACAATCCAGCCATTAACAATCCAAAAAATGATGCAGGATTGTTCCGATGGCAATGGTAAATGGGCAAGGTTCATCTTTGTTAATCAGCCGTTAGCCGCTTCAGAAATGCCGGACGACGGCGGAGATATTGACCTACATCTGATGTTGGCTCGTCTCTACGAAAATATTGATAAACTACCAGCTACTACTTACCGACTCAGCCCTGAAGCTTTCCAATATTTTAGAGGGCAGTATAACAAGCTAGAACAGAAACGAGTTAATGACCCAAACCCAGGTATGAGAACAGTTTGGGGTAAGACAGAGGGACGTATCGGCAAGCTGGCAATCAATCTGCACGTAATCCATGAACTGATGAACGGGCGGACACCATCTGAGGTTATACCCCTCGACATCATCAAAAAAGCTGTAAGGCTGGCTAAATTCTACTGTCATCAAGTACAGGCTATGTACAGTGAGTTTTCATCCGGTTCCCTCGCGCCACACTTAGCCAAAATTATACAACTGTGCGAGCGCAAACAGAGAGCAGTTACACCTAAAGAAATCTCTCTAACTTTTCCTCACAGCAAGCGCCCCAAAGCGGAAGTTGTAAAAATTTGGTTTAACGAGTTAGCTGCAATGGGATTGGGAAATGTTGAAGGAAAAGGTCGGCTAGTTGAATTTAGTAGTATTTCAACTTCCAGTAGTCTCCCAGTAGTCACCAGTAGTCACTCAGTAGTCAGTCCAGTAGTCAGCCAAAAACCTACTCAAACCCATATATTGCAAGAGTTACAAAATTCCAGTAGTCTCAGTAGTCAAATTTCGCCTTTTGCTTCAGTTGATCAGCTTGACGGGCAAAATGATTTACTGCAAGCACAATTAGTAGTTGAGCCAGTAGAAGAAAGAATTGAAAATTTGACTACTGAGACTACTGAGACTACTGAAAGCGTATTCGCTATACCAGTAGAAGATTCCAGCAGTAGTCATGCTACTACTGAAGCGACTACTGAGCTTACTACTGAGACTACTGGAGCTACTACTGAAATAAAAATTGATTTGAAAATTGGATCGAGCGTAATGATTAATTGCCCACAATCTCCAAAACACAATCAAATCGCGCAAATCTTAAGAGCAGCAAAAACCGAGGGGTATTGGGTAGTACAGTTTTCAGATGGTACGGATACCATTCTCCCTACAAGCAATCTGCCACTGGTACAACAGATGGCGCTTCCTCTACAAGAATCAGGCATTCAAGTAGGCGACAAGGTGAAGGATTCTAAAAAGGAAGGCGTTGTAGTTGAGCGATATCAGCAAGGCAGTGACTTTATATGTGGTGTCGATTTTGGTGACAAGATTGGTGTTGTCTACCTCAGTGAATCTGAGCTTAATAAAAGATTTACTCGCATTGGCTCAAAACTCTGAAAGTGCGAAAACGATTTGCGCTGCCCGTATTACAGACGCGCCTACTTTCTAGCTACTTATTTTCTGCACCCTAAACAGTCGTGTAAAACTGGAGGCGCGATCGGCAATACCTTTATTTGATACAGCACATTTGGATCTGTTTTGGTTTTCCTCATGTACAATCCCGATTGTGAAGGGTGTGTCAAAAAAAGGTATTGCCAAATATATTGCATTATGGACTGTATTCGCCAATATCGAGTAGCCACTTCCAATATTTATAGTGAGCTTGGTGATCTCAAAGGTTGTAACATTGCCGATCATGCACCTTTTCACAACAATGAGTATTTTGAGCAAGGTTACAAATCGTATCCCAACACCGCGATCGCGGTGTTTACTCAAAATTAAAAATACGGTTGTTGAAGATTTAATGCTCTAACAATTCTCACCAGCCAAACTACCAGTACAACCAGTACGTTCAAGCAATCTCTAGTTAGGGTTAAAACTTTTTATAACCATTTATTTTTGTAGTGTCAAGAGTTTTCACTCTTTGTTGCCACTCCAAAAACTACTATGGAAAAACTAAAATAAATAAGGTAGGGATAGAGAGAACACTCAAAAAATGCAGCAAATCAACATTGATGCCCGTGTAGACGAGAATGGTTTTATCTACTTGAAAATGCCTCCGAGCCTTGCAGGTGTGGAGATAAAAGGAACACTGTTGTATCAACTTCCGGCTCAAGATAGTCAGAATATAAAGGGGAAAAAGATTGATATTAATGCTGTTCGCAATATCTGTAAGGATATTAGAAATTTACCAACACTGGATCACAGAACCCCTGATGAAATTATTGGCTATAACGACTTTGGAATCCCAGAGTAATGGTTATTGATACTTCAGTTCTCATGGCAATTATCTATGCTGAACCTGAAGAATTAATATTTCTTGAGCTAATTAATGAGAGTGAGGATTGTCTGCTTTCTTCTCCAAGCTATGTTGAAGCATCTATAGTTGTAGGTACTAAACATGGTGAGCAGGGTATAGAAAAATTGAAATTATTGATGGAAGCCCTCTCTATAACTATTACCCCTTTCAGTGCAGAGCAAGCACAGTTAGCAAGTGAAGCATTCTTGAAGTTTGGTAAAGGTCGCCATCCAGCGAAGCTAAATATGGGAGATTGTTTTTCCTATGCTTTAGCAAAATCTACAAATCAGCCTTTGTTATTCAAAGGTAATGACTTTACCCATACCGATATCGACAAAGTAGTTTACTAAAGAGGCTCAACGTTATACCTGCTAATACTCCTAACCAGTCTGTACTCGGTTTTCTAGCAGTTGCAAAGAACGCTCAACATATTCCCAGTGCTTCCACGTGGCTAGAGCCACGCCATTGATAAAATTAATTCGACTCGCAACAATATCCACTTCATACTGATCAACTGCACCACTACGAGCAACAAAGTAATCGTAAGCAGCTAAACCATCATCAATAAACTCATCAATCAGTTTATTTAGTTCCTTATCTGATAACTTGTTCTCAACTCCCACACTGGATAAATCTCTCTTTAACCTTGATAAAACAATCACAGCAGCAAAATGACGTTCTGCAAGGAGAGCTAATTGTTCATCAGATTTATCAGTAGGCAGTTCTGACAGTACCAGATGGTAACAAGGAGACTTCACACTAGGAGCTAGATTGCGAGAAACCATAAACTCTAATGTAAGTGACTCAACATCATCACCGTACATATTTCCACCAATAACAAGCGCCCCTGTTTTTTCCAACACATTCCCAACAGTCGCTCTAAAAGATTTACTGGTATAGATTCTCCCAATCATCACTTAGCATCATCTTGACTATCACTACTCAATGTCGTCAAATCAAGCTGTTTGCGTAGTTCCTTTATTAACACTTCAACAGCTTTTAACTTCTGACTGTACGCTTTAACATCTTTATTAAGTGGCTGTAAGCCTTGTTTAACAGCTTGATTAATATCTAAACTCTGCTGATTAATATTAGCTGCTATCTGTTTTAAGTGATAACGCACCTCCCGATTAGCAACAGGCATCACAGTTTTACGTCTTGGTAGTGCATAGTCAAACAGTCTAGCCCTGATATAATCACTCTGCAATATTCCCTCACACCTAGACTCTAACCGCAGTTTCTCAGCATGACTTACACGGAACGTAATTGTAATATCCCTGCTTGGATCTGGAATTATGTTGACTCCTGCTAACTGAGCCTTGATAGCATCTCTAAGTTGTGAGAGCGGATTAGCTGTAGACATAGGTGTAACCAGTAGTTAGATATCAGATTGTCTGAAGGTATGAATGCAGGTGAGCTATTTGCATATTTACTGCTGACAGTACCAAGCTAAACTAACCAAAGTTTGATTGACGTAGCTCCTTAACAGGAGCTTTTAGCGTTTTACCTATTTTAACAAAAACTATAATTAACGCATTACACTACATATAGACAATAGTAAATCTAACAACTAGCTACTAACAAAGGGCATAAGACTTAAATTTAGACATCAACTGTACCAACAGTGCAAGCTGTAGCGTTTTAATTGGTGACTGTAGCTGGCATAGTGCAGGAGGTTCTGATTTCCAACTGCTGGAACTAGACTGTACAAAGTGAAAAAGCTAATATGCTCCTGTCAAGTCAGTTGCCAAAATCTTCCTCTCGCTGACTGTTGGCTTACATGAAGTTAGCAGTTTTAACCGACTGTCTGATATCCAACTGAATCTTTCTGAAGAAAGTTGATACTAATAGTGAGGTAAACTGATCCTTAAATAGATGAGTGTAGTAGTTTCAAGACTGGAACAATGCCAAGAAAGCAGCAAAGGATTAAAGATTCTGACAAAAAACGCCAGAAGATTGTCGAGCGACTGCAAGCCAAAGTTGACAAGCCTAAAGACGTAACCTTGCGGGATTTTATTTTAAGCGTCAAATCTAAAATAGAAGAAGTGTTAGAAGCTGGCTACAGTTATGAAGAAATAGCAGAGACTTTTAAACTAGAAGGAGTGGAAGTAGCAGCCACTACCATCAAAACTTATATGGCAGATAGCCGAAGTAATAAAACCTCTGGTAAAAAGAGTAAGAATCAACCAGACACACCAGCAGAGTCAGATTTGCCGATGGAGTCAGACACAGAAGCAGATGAGGAAGAGTCATAATTAGTAGTTGAGTAGATTAATCACAGTATTCTCGGTTGATGATTCAGCTTTATTAACTTGATGACGTTAACGTTGCTAACGCTTGCAGTTCCAACCAAAACTTATGAATCTTATGAATGATGAATTTGATCTACCAAAAGTAAATATTGGAGCCAGGATTCCCCCAGCTTGGGCAGAAGAACTTAAAGAGTTGGCTATTAATATAGGCTGTAGTCAAACTGAATTGATAACAGAAGCCATCGGACGCTATCTCGAAAAACCGATAGATAAAATAGTTGACCGTGTTACTACTCTAGAAAGAAAGTTAGATGGATTCAACGATAACGGTACTGTTGAAACTGTTGAGACTGGAATAAGTTCAAAGTTACTCAATAAACTTGAGCAAGTTATAGAGATTAATCAAACCATTATTAAAGAGAATACTAAGACTAATCAAATCCTCATTAAAAAAAATTCTGAGATTAATCAAACTATTTTTAAAGAAAACACTGAGCTTAAAAATATTATAGCCAACCTAAACAATACTATAGCCAACCTTAGCCATCAACTAAATAACCTTAGTGATCAAATAAATAATATCCAACAGCAACCTCCCACTGAGAATCTGACGCTAGTTGATACTGGAGGAAGTCCAGAGTTAATCAAAAAAAATGAGCAAGTTATAGAGATTGATCAAGCCCCAATTAAAGAAACTGCTAAGATTAATCAAACTATTATTAAAGAAAATACTGAGCTTAAAAATACTATAGCCAACCTGAAAAATACTATAGCCAACCAAAAAAATACTATAGCTAACCTTAACCATCAAATAGATAATATTAAACAGCAACCACCAATAGAGAGATTGATTGAGCCAGTTTCTGACAATAAGTTTCTTGGAGGTCTTACCCAGACTGAACTGTGCATACGTTCTGGTATCAACCCTGGAAGTTTAGCAGGTAAGGCTAAAAAAGCTGGTCTATCTCCCCAAGAGTATCTAGCAGAGCGGACTGGTTGGGAATACCGAGTACGACCAGGCGGCAAGCTAGGACGGTGGTATCCACCAGAAGAGTAGTTGCCCACTAGCCGTTAGCATCGTTAACGTTCTTTGAAACATCTAGCGTTAGCATCGTTAACGCTAGATATATTTAACAGTATTAATACTCA
Organism: Crinalium epipsammum PCC 9333; assembly: GCF_000317495.1. Lineage (GTDB taxonomy): Bacteria > Cyanobacteriota > Cyanobacteriia > Cyanobacteriales > PCC-9333 > Crinalium > Crinalium epipsammum. Next base: position 8,793 of record NC_019737.1, on the reverse strand, counting down.
AACTATTTGGAAATTACTAAGCGATCGCTCGATTGAAAAACGTTAACGGTGCTAACGGTAGTACAGCTTGACCTGTACCCGTACTGCTAAAACTATACCCAATGACAGACGATTGGTAGCCCCAGAGGAAGCAGACTGATAACAAGGTTTAGGCTGTTTTATCCTTAGCCAGCCATGCGCCCCCTATACGGAATTGTAGTGCTAAACAGAGTTGTTGGGGGCGCTGCTGGCTAAGGGGAGACCCCTTAGAAACCCCAAGAAAGGGAGAAACGCACGTGGGAGTAAAAGCTAAAAGATCTGATGGTGCAGTACGAACGATCGCCTGGTCGGTGCGGTTCGCTGCTGACGAATGCGACCAACTCAGAGAAAAAGCATATCGCGCCCACACTAGCGTTAGTGAATATATTCGTAGAGCAGCACTGGGCAGAAAGGTAATTGAACCTGCCCCACCACCAGCAGTTAACATTCAAACTTATCGAGAACTATCAAGCATTGGTAACAACCTCAATCAATTAGTAGCAGCAGTAAACAGAGCAGTATTGATGGAGCAGGATGTCAATGTTGATGAGTTGAAACTGTCAAGACTTATAGATGGGTTGCAAGTTTCAATCAAAGAAGTGCAAGTGCAACTGTTAACCGTTGAAACTGGAGAGGATAACCAACAGTGATCGGCAAACAGATTATTAGTAACGGTTTTGGTGCGACTAGCAAATACGTCTTGGGTAAAGAAGATGCAGAACTTCTTTACAGCAATATGGGCGGTGCTAATTACCAGCAGTTATCCCAAGAGTTTGCTGCGATCGCACGATTACGACCTAATAATAATCGCGCTTGTCTCCATGCAGTATTGTCATTACCTCATAGAGAAGATGATCAGGGAGAGGTAATTGCACATGAAAGTCTGAATAATAACCAGTGGGTAGAAATTGGTCAACGCTGGTTAGAGGAAATGGGATTTACAGATAATCAATATCTAATGGTTCGTCATCACGATACAAAGCACGAACATTTGCACATTGTCGCTAACCGTATCCGTTTAGATGGAGAAGTGGTTCCCGACAGTTATAATTTCTTTCGCAGCCAAGCTGTTATTAGAAAAATAGAACAAGACTATGAACTAGAAGCCGTAACGCCTAGTTGGGAAACTCACCGTCGCGCACCCACTACACCAGAACTGAAAGAATTTGAACGAACAGGCACAGGTAGTGTCAGATTGACTATTGCAGAATTAGCACAAGAAGCTGCTTCAAACAGTCCAACCATGCCAGAGTATCTTGATCGCATGAAAGAGTTAGGCGTTGAAGTCAAGGTCAATATTACTAGAAACGATAAAGTACGCGGTCTTTCATACTCAATGGGTGCTTATGCTTTTCAAGGTAGCGACATTGGGAAAGACTATAGCTGGAATGGTTTGCAACAATATTTAGGAGTTAGTTATGTCCAAAGTCGAGACTTTGAAACAATTAGCCAAGGGGAAAGCCGAACGAATAATAGTAAATCTCGACCTGCCAGAACAAGTCAGCAAAATGAATCAGGCGATCGCACAGTTGAGCCAACAGTTAGCCAACCAGCAGCAGCAGATCACCAGTTTGACCCAGGAAAACAACTGGTTCAAACAGCAGTTAACCAACTCAATCGAAACACAGAGCAACTTACAGCAGCAGTTAGCCAACTCGATAGAAGCACAGACGACTTTAGCAGAAGGCTTGAGCAAACTAACAGTAACAGTAGAAAACGGGCTACCAATCTAAGGCGGGACAGTTAGTGGAATCTTGATGACAATGCGATTGGGCAGGAAAAATGCCAAGAAAGAGAAATCAATCGCCCAGATTGTGTAGTACAATACTACAAACAGCTAGAAACAGTAATTCCTAAATGTTGAAATAAGAAAACCAATTAGATTAAGTGAAATTTCAGTATTTAGTTAATTAAACTAGATGATTTGGTAAGATTTACGGGGTAAAGGTAAGTCACCCATCTGTGAGATTACCCAATCAAATAAAGCGGGAAATTCTTGATTGAATAAACGTTGTGCTGCTGTGGTCTTATCGGCTCGTTGGATATCAAAGTTATGAATAACAGTCAACACCTGTAAATGCTTTGAAGAAATTCCGCGTCCACAATGATGTATACGAGATAAATAACCATTGCGTCCCTCAATGGCAGAAGAGCTACGTTGAAATTGAGCCGACATTTGCTCCGCCCAAGAACGCCAGTGTATCCATTCATTCTTAGAGACTTTACTGGTTAAGGGATGTTCCAATAAGTGGCTTGAATAATGCCTTGATACCTGAGTATAAATTTCCTTTAAAGCAGGGTTTTTAGTTTGTTTAATGACTGAGAGCCAATAAAAATGGGGTAAAAAATAACCAAGTAACCAATTAGATAGGTCGGGAGAAACTTGCTCTAACTGCAAACTTTCTTCTACAGATTGCCACCACAGGTTAATTCCAGCAGCAATCGCACTAACTTGACCGCTAAATGTTGATATAGCTGTTTCTAACTTGGGAATTTGGTAAGTATATCCTAACGTCGCTAACTGGGGTAATTGTTGATAAAGAATGGTGGCGACATCGACTGTAGTTTGAAACCCACTACCATCAATAGCAAAAGGATGAACGGCACAAGTAATTTGATGCAATATATTGTGGTAAGCCAGCTTGCCAGTTAATAAAAAGTTATATTGCTCTTGTAGAACAGCAATTTTTTGTGCTAGTTTTTTAGGGATAGATTGGCTATGTCCTGAGTAGTTTAAAGCTTGATTATGTAGGGTACGTAACTGTTTCTTAATTTGATTTAATCGGTTACCAAAACGGCAACCGATTACTCTGGAAATACCCCGCATGGCATGAAACAGGTCAGGGATGGAAAGACAACCCATATGCACAGCCAACTGAATTAAAGCACTCGCGCGGTCACTGACCAGAGATTTAACTATCACCGTCGTACCCAAATTGTTGAGCGCACTCTTAGCTTTTTGGCTCCAAGTGAGGTACTGGCGGTCGGTACTATAATCTTCTAAAATAATGTAGCCGGAAACCAAATCCATCAATACCAGTACAACTTCAGGAAAGAACGTTTCGTCAGCCCCCGCACGGACTTCAATCGGCGCTGAATGGTTTTCCAACTGTTGTTGCATCTGTACCTGGTAGTTGAGAATTTGCTCTCTCATCTGAGCTTCAATACGGCGCAAGCTACTGGGAGAAACTCCGATGACATTCTGCAATCGTAGAATATGAAAAAAACGAGAAATTGCTTCGCAACCAACCCCTTGTTGAATCCCAAAAATATAGAGGGTAGCAAACACTAATAGCCGCAACCATTGATAAGCTTCTGGTATCTCCCATAGATATGATTCTGGATGTAGGTCACGTCGCTTCATGGCTTGTTGATGCCGATGTACACTACTTTTAGAAATTTGTGTAACCTGTGCTATCTTACGGAGAGACTTTTGACCGTGATTCCAACAAGCTTGGGAAATATCAAAGCAACGCTGTCGCACATTCATGTTATTTGTCAGCTACACAGGACAATAAGTTTATATATTAATATTAATTCGCGTTTTATAAACGCGAACTAAGGAGATATTTACTACCCCAGCTTATGGACGACCTCTCTAGTAAAACCTCTAAGTTAGCCCCAAAAGTTAGAGCCACACAATCACAAGATTTAGCAACTCGTGCTCTTCGTATCAAAGAAGCGATTGCTCAATTAAGGCAGGAGATCGAGCACCTAGAATTAGAAGGTAATATCGCTCCACCTGATGTTTGGGTCATGCGCTACAAGGCTCGTAGCCGTACAGGTTATTATTGGTATTACAAATTGCAAGCTAAAGAAGCGATTTTTCCACAGAAGATAGATAGTAGCAAACGCAGTAAGTACAAACATTTAGGTAAAGCTGGTTCCAGTGAACATATTGATGCTGTAATGCTTGTCGCACGTCGCGGAAAAATTGATGCTTGTGCTAGAGCGATATCTTCTCTTTATGAAAGTTGGCTGAGTTTATATTCTGAATCTCAGCCGGAATCCACACCAGAGAGTACACCCAAATAATTAACTTTTAATTAGAAAAATCTTATTTTGTTCGCGTTAGAGTAACGCGAATCTACTCCAAATTAGTTTTTTGTTCTTATTCCTATACTACATCTAAGAATGAGCATCACGAACAGAGCATAGCAGCTTTTTACCATTTACTACCTCTACTGACTCCGCCCCAAACTGTCCCGCCTTAGATTGGTAGCCAGAAAACGTACAGAACAATCAGAGCGAGAATTGGCAACAGCCCCTAGCGGTGCTGGCTCAAAAAGTAGAGCAGCAGCATCTTCCCAAATCGACATTACAAAAGAGCTTGACCAGCTTGGGTCAACAGTTGAACAAGCTAATACAGACCTTGAATTGCAACTTGGGGGAAATCAATCAGCGGATCACGATGCTGGAAGAAACAACAGCACAACAAGAAACAGTCAGCCAACAGCAAGCCCAACAAGTGGAATTAGTGAAGCAGACATCTCTCAACAGTTTGAAGAAATTAACCGAATCCATGAAGGAACAAGACGCAGACGTAAAGCAGAGCTATCTGAACTTAAAGAAGACTTGGCAGCAGGAATTAGCGAACTTGAAAAAGAAATAGATGATTCTAGCCCAATGGCAATCGCTCAAAAAAATTGGGAATCAAGCCCTGCATGGCAACACCGTCCAGAGTGGGAACGTAACTTTTTAACTTGCGCCTTTGAAGAATTGAAAAAAACCGCAGAAAATTTTCAATGTATTGAGGGAGCTACATTTAAAGATGAAAAATATATGGCTTACATGGTTAATCCCAAATCACTGTACATCAAGGTAGTAGGTCAACCTGTAATTGCTTATGAATCTTACCGTGATAAAGAAGCTCGCCAGTGTCTCCTGACACCAGAACAAAAGCAGGCATTTTTACCACCAGGGCAACAGCTAGAAATTAATCATGAAGCCGAGCAACAAATTAGCATTGGTGAAGAAGCACCCAATGAGTTGCAATTAAATGATGCTACCGCACCCGAATATGCCTCAAATCTTAACCATCAAACTGCTTTAACTGTTCCAAGTGACCCAACTATTCCAACTAATCAAACTGACTCAACTGTTCAACATCCAACTGTTCCAACTGTTCCAACTGAGTTAAACCAGGATGATGATCAAACTGATGATGATGAATCAGTAAATGTTGATCCAAGAGAAGAGAATTGGCAACCTCTACGATCGTACTTAATTGAAGATTGCTGCTTACCAAGTGATATACTCGATGCGCTGCACGAAGAAGGATGGATCTATGCAAATAATGAAGACATGGCAGTATTCAGTTTGCGTACTTCCCAAAATGTAGAAACAGGTGTGTGGGTACTTGACCCTGAGACTGAATCAAATACATGGATAGATTTAAACCTTGATCCAGAGGTTGAGAAGGAAGTAAATGGAGAACCTGCTTACTTTTGGGTAAGTTCATTAAGTGACGCACCTATTAATAAAGTCATTATTACGAGTGACCCAATCGAAACAATTTCTAGCATCGCTCTAGATCCTAGTTTTGGTCAAAACAATACTCTGTACATCGCTACTGAAAGTGCAGAACAACTCCCTATAGAACCTCTACAAAAGCTTGGAAAAAACGTTGTAGTAAGTTTTAAAGGCGATGAAGATGGTATTGAACTAGCGAACGAAGTAATGAGCGTTTTACCGAACAGTCAGAAGGTAGAACTGGATGAAGCTGGTTGGAATGGAATTTTACAAGCACAAGAACAAGAGCGCCAAGCCGAAATAGAGCAAATGCAATTAATAGCCCAATACCAGGAAAAGCAACAATCACAGATGGAATTATAGCCACACTCCATGACGCGGAACTTACTACCTATAAAAATTTCTAAGGAATTAAATCCCAAATTTTAATTGTTACAATTTTAAACTGCACACGCTCTTTCTGTTAGAAGTGAAAAATCAAAATAACTGTAAAATTGTAAAGTAAAAGATTTTATGCCCTTGTATTGACTGCGTTAGCAGATTTTTATTCTATTAACAGAGAGCCGATAGGCTCTCATTAAACTTTAGACTGTGCATAGTCTGATCGCACATTCGATTACTAATTAATTGTTTGATTAGCACCACTAACGTGGCGCTCACTAAAAAGTACCGTGATTGTTGAAAGTCTTTTTCACTTGTTTTATTACAACTAATTACTGCACTGTTTCACTACTGTTTCTAACTGCACTGCACTTCAACTGATTACTGCAATTGCACTGCTGCACTGCACTTTCTGACAGTTCTACTGCATATTGATTTACTGCTGCACCTTGTACTGCACTTGTCATACTATCAATTGCTGGTAAAAGGTTGATAAACCGTTAAGACTATTTGTATTCCCGTATATTCTTTTCGGCAAAGTTTTACAGGAATATCTTACTGTTGACGAAGCTCAAAGCCTGTTAGTAAGGACTATACAGACTGTTTGATAGGCTCATAAACATTGCTACTCGGAAGCGCGAGGAATGCTTTGCACCACTTGGGCGATCGCACTTTTTCCCTCTGCTACTCAGGCAACCAATCAGGGTTAAGGGTGTCATCTTGGGTAAAGGGTGAATCTGATGGGAAAGTGTTAATAGATAGTCCAGTTTCGTTAGCAGCACTACGCCGTGCTTTAACATAGCATTTATCAAAAACTTCAGAGTAAAAAGGTTTCAGGCTAGGGCTATATTCAAGTAAAAGTTCTAATTGGTTGCGCTGTTCATCAATAGTATTTAACCAACTGTTAGAACGTCTTTCAGGCTGATATTTATACTTGAGTAAGTGCATGAGTAATACCCTCAGTCTGTTTTCTAACTCTCGTCGCTGGCTACCACTCATTGCCTCAATTTCTTCAATTAAATTATCAAAATCTACATCATCAAATTGATGATTTCGCAACAGTTGAGCCGTCGTATCAAGCCACTTATAATAATCAATATGATAAAGCTCTTGATATGAAGTAAGTTTTAGGTTAGTGGTCATTGGTCAACCTCGCCTTTATTTGGGCTATTTTCAGCCTAAACTAAATCAGCTAATAAATCTGTAATTTCCCCTTGATGACTTAATCTGTTATCGTCATAAATCATCAAAGTATTTAAGTTACTATGCCGTGATAACTTTTGCACCCGCCGCACATCTCCGTTAGTCGCTTCTAATGCTGCTGTTACCGATGAATGTCTAATCCTGTGCGGGCTTAACTTTTTAGTAATACCAGCGTCTTGTGCGATCGCATTAACAATCTTATAAATAGAAGTAGTGCTGAGACGATGCCCTGGTGATGCTTTGTCAAGGCTAATAAACAGAGGCTTGTTAATATCAGTCTCCCTTTGTGCCTGTAACCATTCCTGCAAAGCATTGACAGTTGGAATTGATAAAGCTACAGCTTCCTTCTGACTCCCCCGACCCTTACCTAGAATCCATAATCTACGGGAATCTAAATCTAAGTCACCAATCGAGAGCGATGATACTTCCCCGCGTCTAAGTGCATTATCCCACAGTAACCGGAGTATGGCATAATCACGCTTGCCCCGATTCGTGGTGCGATCGCTCACTGCCAGCATTTGCTTAAACTCCGATGGTTTGATCCCCGTAGTATCGCGATATGGTTTAATGCGTTCTGATTTAATATCAGCAAGAGTCCAAGCGCATTTACCCACCTTAAAAGCATAATTTACCAAGCTCTTGAGAGCCGCCAAGCGCCTGTTAACCGTTGCCTCTTTGAGTCCACGTTCAATTAAATTTTGTTTGTATCTTAGTACCAGAGCGACAGCTTGAAACCTGTCTAACTCCAGAAACTCTACCGCTTGTTGAGGTCTAGGGTTGTTACCAGTAACAAACTGGAAAAAATCTTTAATATCCTTCACATATTCCGACTTAGTTTTCGGGCTGCGCTTATCAGCCACAAAATCGCGTAAAACATCTGGAGTTTGGTTAGCCAGCATCAGTAAATCCGGTAATTTGGGTACAAGTGTACTATCATCCATGATTACGAAAACTAAATTTAGCGTAACCATGATTTTAATCGTGTGGGCTTGGCTAAATAACTATCAAGCAACAATTTGTTAGCTGTTCAGGAAGTATTCGCCTTTAAAGGCTGTTTAGTTCCCTGTTATTATGATTAGTCGTAATTTTGATTTGAGTGCGGTTATAGCTCAATCTGAAGGCAGTTTTTCTGAGTAGTCATTAGAAAAGTGCGATAGCACTTAGCTGTTTCTACAAGGTCTTATACCAGTCTTTTACAAAAACAATACTGAGTAATTAACGGTTTTCTATCAGTCTGTTACCAGTGTCATACCTTGCTAACAAACTTGTTACAAGTGTTATACCAGTCTGTTAGAAGTGCTATACACTTACTAATAGGCACAAGACGCGCGTAGTCTACCTAGTCTGTTACTAAGTGTTGTAAGTAGTAACGCACTACTAGCGTAGTGCAATCGTAAAAAGTACCGTGATTGTTGAAATTCTTTTCCCTGTGGCATTGCACTTTAGCACTTTTTGACTGCCTTGTAACACCGCTATCTCTAACTGCCTTGCTATACTGCACTTGCTGTTTACCGTGTTGTACTGCACTTGCTGATTACCGTGTTGTACTGCTATCTCTAACTGCCTTTTGACACTTCAACTGATAACTACCTTGTTGCACTTATAACAGTTAGAAGTGCATCTTGATTGAGTGTTGCACTTTGATCAATTAGAGACGCTCGATCGCTCAACTGTTTCTACACAAGTATTACATCAGTCTGTTATTAGTATTTTACTCTT
>NC_019736.1 GCF_000317495.1 Crinalium epipsammum PCC 9333 | reverse complement strand
TAGATTTGATCTCCTATTTGCTAATGGGAGTCATTGCCAGTGGTTGACCCTGAGAAAGTAACCCACTGGCAAAACATTAATCATTTCCAGTTATTACTGGTAATATTGGTAATATAACTCATCTAGCCATAGGAGTCATCATTAATAGAGAATAATGATAGAAGTGCTAAAAATACCTGTAATGCCTACCCCTGAAAAAACTGTGATGCTACAAGTCGAGGTGAAGGAAAGTATTCGCACTCGATTAAGAGTTCAAGCCGTCCAACGGGGGTTGACGATGGGTGAACTCGCCGAGCAGATTCTCGACCAAGCCTTAAAAAAGCTGGAAAAGGAAGGCGTTTAACTAAAACCATAACCAACCTTATTCAGTGGCGATCGCCAGAAAGAGGATGAACGAGAAACTGTAAAACAATTGTTAATAATTGCAGACTGCGTGGCATCTGACCACAATAATTCAATAAACAAGCATTTTTTTGGAGTGAGAAATTCCCAAATTCTCAGCCCTTAAAAAAGGTGAACTCCCAGCTAGTTAACCAGCCAGGAGTTGAAATCTTTTTCCCGTCTTTTGAACTTTGCGAGTACAGAGCGGGTATCCACCTATCGCCATCCAAAAAATAAGGATGGTATATAAAATTATGTTAACTGATGTCAGACCGATTCAACCACATACTACAGAGCGTATTACTTTATTAGTTGGCGACCAATTAATCCGAAAGACTGATGCTCTTGGATTAGAGTCATCTATAATATTTTCCCAACTTATTCGTATCAACTGCACACCAACTTCATTTATTGGAGGTGCAGCATGGTAGCCAACTTCAAACAAAGACTTCCTTATCAATCAGGTAAAAATCAGCCTTGCCCAATCTGCTCTCGCACCAAAGATGGCGACTGCAAGTTTTCTGAAACCGAGGCGCTGTGCCATACACATATAGACGGTGAACCTATCGGTTTAAACAATTCAACCCACCTTTTACTTTGGAAATATAACGGAGCTACTAAGGATCGTGGTTGGGGACAGTATAGGCTAGACACGAGAGAGAGACAAGAGAGAAAGGAAATCCGCGCCAAATCAAGGAAGGAATACTTCTACGACGATCGCAACGGCAACCGATTAATTAAAGTTACCCGCGTAGATGATGGGCAAGGTCGCAAGCAGTTTTATCAGTCTCACTGGGACGGTGAAAAGTGGGTCAACGGCTTGACTGATGAGGTTAAAAAAGCAGTCCCCATTTATAAATACCAGCAAGTTCGATCTGCGATCGCCAATGGTCAACTTATTTTTATGGTCGAGGGCGAAGGGGTAGCCGATGCTCTATGGGAATTGGGCATTGCTGCAACAACAACATTAGGTGGATCTAAAAAATATCGCACTTATGGCGACTACTCGCAGGATTTAGCAGGGGCATTATTGGTAATTAGTCCAGATCGGGATGAATGTGGGCTTGAACACATGGAAGATATTAATCAAGATTTTCCTGATGCCCAGTGGTGCTACTGCTTCCCCGACTCTCCACTATGGCAGCATATACCTAAAAATACTGGAGTCGATCTGGCTGATTGGATTAATAACGATAAAGCGACTGCTACAGATATTATGAACGCTGTAGGGGCGAAACGAGAGTTGAAGCAGTTTAAGCCAAGTAGCGATAACAGCAACAATAATGTCATTTCTCATCCCACAGCTACAAGGGAAATTTACACCAGTGAAGAAGTAACAATAAAGATTGAGCAATTTATCAGTGATGGTCTATCAGGTAGCCAATTAGAAATCCAGCTTGCCAATTTAGCTCACTACTCTCTCTACAGCGAAAATGCTCTGAAAAATATCTACAAAGCACGAATAGCTGAAATTGAGCTATCTGAAAGTAGGGAAGAAGTTAGCGACGAATTAGGTATTTTACTGAGATCGAATTTTTCCACTGTAAAACTTGAAAAAATCTTACCAGTTAACTTAGCGAAACCCATTACAAAATTAGCCACTTGGTTAAACCTAAGACCTGAAGGTTATCTAACCTGCTTGCTAACCGCTACTTCAACACTGCACAAAGTAGGTACGAAATTAGTACTTCACAATGGTATGGGGTTCAAGGTTACGCCCAACTTATTCGCGGGAATTGTTGCTGAATCCTCTCAGAAAAAATCACCGATTCTTAAGGCAATGGTGTCCGAACCTCTGGAAATTCTGCAACAAAAAGCTAGAGAGGAACACGACAAAGCTAAAGAACGATATGAGCGAGATATTGAGGAATGGAACGCAATTAAACCAGATGAAAGGCGCGAACGTTTCCCAGAAGGCAAGCCACAAAAGCCCGTAATGAAACGTTACTCCTACTCAAGCAGTACTAACGAAGGTTTAATCAATCAAGTCCAAGCTCACCCACAGCAAGGTATTTTAGCCAATGTTGATGAATTAGCTGGATTGCTCAAGTCTGCAAATGCTTACAGGAACGGACGCGGTAGTGATGAAGAAGATTTATTAAGTTTTTACGACGGTACAGGTAGCAGCGTTTTACGTGCCGATGGCATGAGGGCAGATTTAACGGGATTACTACTAGGCATCGTTGGCACAATCCAGCCACTAACAATCCAAAAAATGATGCAAGATTGTTCAGATGGCAATGGTAAATGGGCAAGGTTCATCTTTGTTAATCAACCATTAGCAGCATCAGAGATGCCAGATGATGGCGGAAATATTGACCTGACAGAAATGCTGGCTCATCTTTATGAAGCTATCGACAAACTACCAGCTACTACTTACCGACTCAGCCCTGAAGCTTTTCAATATTTTAGAGGGCAGTACAACAAACTAGAGCAGAAACGGATCGACGACCCCAACCCAGGAATGAGAACAGTTTGGGGTAAAACCGAGGGACGTATCGGCAAGCTGGCAATCAACCTGCACGTAATCCACGAACTAATGAACGGGCGGATTCCATCCTCTACTATACCCCTAATCATTATGAAGAAAGCTGTGGAACTAGCTAAGTTCTACTGCCATCAAGTACAGGCGATGTACAGCGAGTTTTCGTCCGGCACACTCGCTCCACACTTAGCCAAAATCCTTCAACTGTGCGATCGCAAACAGCGAGCAGTTACCCCTAGAGATGTGTATCTAACTTACGCTCACGGCAAGCGACCCAAAACCGAACAGGTAAAAATCTGGTTTAACGAATTAGCAGATTTAAAACTGGGTGAGGTTAAGGGCATTGGTCGGTTAATTGAGTTCAAGAGTAACGGGAGTAGTTTCGAGTGTAATTCAAGAGTATCCGAGAGTAACAAAAGTGTAACTTCGAGTGTAATGCTAGAAACTACTGAAAACAATACATGGCAAGGATTAGAAGATTTGGAGTGTAATAAGTGTAATTTTTCGGCTTCTCCTTCAACTGACAAGCAAAATTCTTCAATACAAGCACAATCAGTAGTTGAACCAGATTCAGGAGAGATCGAAAATATTACACTCGATACACTTATTACACTCGAACAGGTGGAAGCCTTACCTGTAGAGGATAAGAGCGAGAGTAATATGGTTACTCAAGAAAATACACACATTACTCTCGAAACTGCATCCGTTACTCAAGAAACTACTGAGGTAGAAAGAACGATTACTGAACAAACGAAGGAACCGACTACTGAGGTAAGTAATGAAGTGGTAGCAGTTGAAGCTAAAAGCCCAGCTATTGAGGTCGGTAATACCGTTAAGGTCAAAAAAGGTGGCGACCGTATCAAAACTAATGAAATCGGGATAACTATTAAATACAACGATTTGGATAAATCTTTTAAGGTCAAGGTCGGGGATAGAGAAGAGGGATTCTACGCTGAGGAGTTGGAGGCGATCGCGATTGCAACCCAACCCGAAGTAGTTAATCCAAGAGTTCTAGAAGTAGGCGACAAGGTACGGGACAACAAAGACAGAAAAGGCACTGTAGCTGGAATTGAAACCTTGAACGGAAAGCTTACCTATGGCATTGACTTCGGCGGAAAGATAGGTGTTATCTGGTTTGCGGAGTCTGATGTAACCATTGGGCGGATCGTTCGCGATTCGCGCGTTGGATGCAATCGCAACAATGAGTATTTTGAGCAAGGTTACAAATCATCTACCTGACACCGCTAGCGCGGTGTGTATGAAAAACTGCGTGACTCCTGTTAAATATTTGATGTTATAACAATTCCCACAAGAATTGCTACCAGTAGCACATTGAATTAATTTAACGATTAAATCTTTAATCATTCCCATCCGTTCTTATTGAAGAACAAAGTTTTTTCATGTTCGTAAATTGAGGTAAAAATGGGACAAGCGAAACGGAGAAAACAGTTTGAGCCTGATTATGGAAAGCCAAAAATAATTACTGGTTCTTTTATATCTGTTTCTGACTTTAGTGATGCCCATGCCATCTACTTGGGTATAAATCGCTTTGGGGAGATTGAAACCCGATTGGTTTCTGCTCACGCTTGCATAAAATCCGCTTGGGAAAAGTTGGGTTATTGTCGAGATGTTTTATCGACTATTAAATTTACAAGCTGGCAAACCAATAATGAAATTAACACTATATTCCTGCAAAATCTGGTTAATTTATATGGTGATTACGAGAGCGACGACGCTATTTATATGTTAGATAACGATGTAATTAAAACGATTTCACCTCCAGTGAAAAAACTCTACACGGTCTCACTTGCCAAACGTCCCGAATTCGATGTTGATTATCGGACTTTTTATGGCAATCCTGACGATTATTGCTTTTTTACAGTTATAGATGAGTCAGGTAAGCCTATTAGCATTTTTGGCGACAAAGAAATTCATATATTCAGCAGTTATGTTACGGCGGCATATGTTGCTGATTACTGCCATGAAAACAAAACTCATCAGTTAAGTCCATCATTATTTAAACAACTATGGACTGAATCAAATAAAATTCAGGGCAAAATCTGACAATGCTCGGATTTTGTATTAAGTTTAGGCAGTAAGAGCGAACTTATGGCACATATCCTGTTTGTATTCGTTTACCAAACACCGAAAAGCGGTGTGTAGGAAAAACTGACGTAAAAGGAACTCTTTTCGTTACGCTGCAATTATGACCACTTATCTAGAACATTAGTAGGTTTCGCTCTATGAAACTTTCCCAAATCCAAAACCAAATTAAATATGTCACCAATGCTGCTGGGGAAAAGACCGAAGTTCTGATCCCTGTTGAAATTTGGGAAACCCTCATAGAACTTCTGCAACCAATAGAAAGTGGACTAGACCCAATAGACTCTAATGAACCCAAAGCCCAAATTTTAGCTGATTTGCAAGAATCCATTCGACAAGGCAGAACAGGGCAAACCTACCCAGTTTCAGCACTCTGGGATGACATGGACAGCTAATATTATGGTTGAAGTTCGCTTTACTCAGGCATTTAAGCGTCGTCTTAAAGCACTTTCAAAACGGTATCGCCAGATTCAACAAGATATTCAACCTATCATTGACGAGCTTCAAAATGGACAATTCATCGGCGACCAAATTTCTGGAACAGATTTTACCGTATTCAAAGTGCGAGCCAAAAACAGCGACATTCCCACAGGAAAAAGTGGTGGCTATCGGCTAATCTATCAATTAGTTTCTCCTCTCTGTGTTCTTTTGCTCTTAATCTATGCCAAATCAGAGCAAACCGATGTCAGCCTAGAAGAAATTGACGATGCAATTAACAAGGCATAGTCTGTACTCGATTTTCTAGCAGTTGCAAAGAAGCTCCACATATTCCCAATGCTCGAAAGTAGCTATCGCCACGCCATTTAAGAAATTAATTCGACTAACTATTTAGGAGAAACGTTTCTCCTAAATAGTTAGTCTCAAACTAAAGATGTTACAAATCATCTCCCATACACAGAAGAGCGCGGTGTCAGAACGAAAAATTCAAAATACGGTGTTGAAGATTTGAGTAGGTATACGCTCTATGATTCGCAAGAAAATGATTTGAGAAGAAGCAGGCTATAAACTTTACCAAGAAGGAGAACTACAAAATTAGGAGCAACGTGGCTCCTAAATGTCGGATGTGGAAGTGAAGCCCTGAAGAAGAAAGTTAGCAGCATTAAGTGCTTGAAGCGAATCAAATTAATCAGCCGCCGTCACGCCCAACCTTGAACTCAGACGTTCCCTAAAAGTGCGGTACATCGCATAAACATCAGCCAACCTACTACCCAAACCAACAGAATCTAAAGTTGGTGGAAGTTCAACATCAGCATCCCAAAGCACTGTATCTAATGAATACCGCTCACTCAACTCCTGCTTAAACAAATGCGCCGTCCCACCACAGAAAATTAACTCATTGCGTTCAGAGGGCAGTTTCTTATCCAACCATCTCGTCAACATCTGAAAATATTCTTCCCTCGCCAGACGAGTCGCCTTGACCATCTGCTTAACATCTTCCTTCTTACCAGCCGCCGAACAACTACGAGCCAACGCCATAAACGGTTGACCTTTCACTTCTGCACCAGCTTCTACAATTGCCCGAATAATTTTATCAGTGGAATGAGTCTCCGTCCCTGAAGTTTCCCTAACAAAAATTTCTACCAGTTTATTACAGCCAAAATTTGAAGTAACACCCTCCCCAACAGCACCTTTATTCGAGAATAGGATCGAAGCATTACGATGTCCAATCATTGCTACTGCTATCACAGACTGCTTGATTGCATCCTTAAGAACTCGTCTGCGATACAAGTAAATACCACCACTCTCCGGCTTGCAATCAAAGAAAACTAGATTAACCTTAAAGTTTCCACTGGGAGTAACAAAATTAGCGAGACTTTCCTTTAACTTCGACTCAAAACGCTCCCGATCATTTTTATATTCCCCAGGGGGAAGTAGGGCAGCAATCGAAATATCAAACTCGTTGCCAAGTCCTAACCGTTCACTTAATACCCAAACAGCAGCAAGAGTTTTACGAATCGCATCTTCCCACTTCAACGGATGTAGATCGACCTCTGCATGAAAACGTTCTCGTGCTAACGCACCAATAGCATAATATTGTTTACCAATAGCAATCCAGCAACTATTCTCCGGTTCAGTCGCTCCCAACGTTCCTGACATATAAGCATCAATCGACGCTTTGGTTACTGGTTCCACTTCAGGGTTAAGGCAGATTAAAAACGGCTTACCAATTCCTGACTCAATTCTCAATCCAATACCCTTAGCTCCCGAACCACCAAAGTCCATTACTAAAGCTGCTGCTGGATTTAACGAATTCTGCATATAAATTATTAATACTGTTGACTTCTTTTAAAACTTGAAAGGTTTAACTGTCATCGTGCCTAAGTAATATTGTCAATCAAAATCATTGACACCTAACTCGTCATCTAAATCTTCAGGTGTTGGTAGCTGTTCAGTAGTAACAGTTGGATAAGCTATCGCTTCTACAGACTCAACAGGCACTACTGGAACCGAGGATGCAGGTATTGATGTAGTCTCCTCCAACTGCAACACCCGCTTAATCAATTGAATCTGCTTTTCCAGATCCAAAATAGCCGACCATCCCACTTCTCGCAGCACAGCCGGATTTTCTTCACCAGCCTTAATCATTGCTAGTGGCATCCAATAAGCACGACAAGCAGATAGCACAGCTTCCGTTGAACTTATTGTAGGATGGTGCAGCAGATAGTCGAGCAGTTTTCCCTCTGCCTGCTGCTTACTTCTCTTAATCCTCAGCTTCAATTCAAATGACTCAAAATTAGGCATAAATACTTACTAAAAACGGTGTAATATTGTGGATTATCAGTGGCTAAAAATGGAATGTTATGGAACATTGTGGAATATTAGGGAATAAGTTGCTAGTAGTTTGATTCTTATTTGCAATTAAGACTAATTATTGACAATAAAATAGCCCCTTTTATCCCCCTTTATTCCAGTTAATACCACTATATGTCCTAAATATTCCACAATATACCACCCGAAAACTATCTCTCTGATGGTATAAACGCGCCCTAGAGCAGTGCGCCAAAATAGAACGATAACTTTGACCACGTAATTGACAGCAGCGAGGTATGGGCGGCAATATATATTTATTGCAAGATTTTAATTTGTTTGCCGCCCAATCCTCGTTGGGGGACACCCCCAAGCCCCCGCAACAGATCGCTCACTGAAATAAAAAATAGTGAAGCCGTTTGAATTACCCTGTGTGACAAATGAAGCACAAACCGCCACGAGAAAAATCGCAACAGCAGAAGCGAACAAGAATGTTCAACCTGCTACTTACTCCTGAAGAAGATGAACTATCGTTCGCTAAGGCAAACGAGGTAGGGTTAAGTCGAGCCGAAGCATTTCGTCGCGCTTTCTTTCGTCGCCAGTTTCCCCGCAAGGTAACTACTGTTGCACTCTCCACTTATCGAGAGTTGGGTAAGATATCGGTTAACTTGACCAACACTGGGAACAACATTAACCAGATAGCTAGGGGCATTAATACCAGTCTTCAAAGAGATCAAGCAGTACAGGTAGACACAAGCGCGATCGCACTCCTCAATGAACTATCTGCTCAACTCAATCAAACAACAGAACTGCTGCATCAGGTACGCAGAGAGATAATGGACTCCAACAGTGTTACTGAAGACTTTGAGGAGTTGCAAGTTGATTAGTAACACTATTAAAGGTAAAAGTTTCTCAGGTTGCGTCAAGTACGTGATGAACCAGTCAGGTGCAGAAATGCTTGACACCAATATGTCAGGACGCAATGCACTGGAGATGATTGCCGAGTTTCAAATAGGACGAGTGATTAACTCCAACGTCAAAAATATAGTTTTTCACGCTTCACTGTCAGCAGCGCCAGGGGAAGAACTGAGTAACGATACTTGGAGAGATTTAGCCCGTGATTACCTAGAAGGTATGGGCTTTGATGACAATCAATATATAGTAGTCAGACATCACGAACCAGAGGATAACGGTAAACACGACCACTCCCACGTTCACATCGTTGCTAGTCGTGTCAAGTTGACAGCAGAATGCGTGTCTGACTCGTGGGACTATCTACGCTCTTTAAATTTGATGAGAGAATTGGAGCAGAAATACGATCTAGTTCCAACCCCGCACCATCTCAGCAATCAGAAAGAACAGCACAATCCCACTAAAGGGGAGATACGGGTACTGTATCAACAGCAGCAGGAATTTGAAGAGGGTAAACGCACTGAACCTCCTCAACCATCTGCAAGGATGAAGCTGCAAGCATTAATTGATGAATTGACCCAGAAACCTACAACGATGACTGATCTTATAGATAAGTTGCAGTCAACAGGTGTAGAAGTCAGGATTAAGCAGACTCGCAACAATATTATTCAAGGCATTAGTTTCGCACACCCAGATTGGGAGCATGGTTTTAAAGGTAGTGATTTAGGAAAACATTACAGTTGGGCAGGGTTGCAAACTCATAAATCTGTAAGTTTTGATCCAGTTAGAGATGCAGAGGCGATCGCCAATTCAGCTACTAATAGTCGTGCAAGTATAAATAAGAAAATAGCTGCGAAACACTTACAAATAGAGGTGGCAGATGGGATTGCAGGAACAGTTACAGCAGAAAGCCAAACAGCAAGCACGAGAGTTAGTGACACAAGTGCAACTGCCAGATCAAATAGAGGAGTTGAAATCTGCGATCGCACAATTGAGTCAGCAGATCTCCAATCTGACCCAGGAAAACAACTGGTTGAAACAGCAGTTAGCCAACTCGATAGAAACACAGAGCAACTTACAACAGCAGTTAGCCAACTCGATAGAAGCACAGACGACTTTAGCAGAAGGCTTGAGCGAACTAACAGTAACAGTAGAAAACGTACAGAACAATCAGAACGAGAATTGGCAACAGCCCCTATCGGTGCTAGAGCAGAAAATACAGCAGCTAGAGAAAAACCTGCCAAACAATTCGACCTGGCAAAAGAGCTTAACCAACTTGGATCAGCAGTTCACGAATTTAACGCAGAACTTTCATTGCAGATTGGACGAAATCGAAGTGCGGGTAGCGACAGTAGAACAGCAAGCAGCACAGCAAGATCAAGTCAGCCAACAGCAAGCCCAACAACTGGAATTAGTGCAGCAGACATCTCTCAACAGTTTGAAGAAATTAACCGAATCCATGATGGCATCAGACGCAGACGTAGAACAGCGGCTCAAGAACCAGTTGCAACAACAGAATTTGAACAAGGAGCCAACTCACTTAATGCAACAATTGACTCACTTAACCAACTCAACGGCTACATTGCAGAAGGAATTAAACAGCTTAATGCAGAGGGAGAAGGACGGACTACCCAGCATAGAGAAGAAATTCATTTTGTACGAGCAGAACATGATGTCAGCCTTGCTAGCGATCGACGAGAGGATCATCAATCTGGAAGGGTTTCAGGTGTATTACACGGAGAAGGACAAAACACATCAACGCCTGGACTCAGTGGAGAAACAAATCAAGGAACACGTAACTCAGCTAAAACCAATGACGACACTTCAACAACAGGTGCAGATGCTAGAACAAAAAGTGACGAAAAAGCGGGGAGTCTTTGGGGGATAAAAGGAACGAAAAGTCAAGGACAAAAGCCATCTAACATCAGCTTGGACGCTTTCTTAGCAATACTGAGTATCAGACAGCCTCAATACCATTTTTATTCCAGTTATGCACCGAGTGAAAACACTCCAGAAAAGAAACTTGAAGCATATAAAATTACTAAATCCGAACTTGTACAAGCAAAAAAACAATGGGAATCTAGTCCTGTATGGGAGCAGCGTCAAAATTGGGAACGCAATCTGATTACAAAAGCATTTGAAAGTTTTATTTCTTCAGAACAAAAAAACTCTTCATTTGTGAGAGCATCTTTTTCTTATCCTCCATACGAAGCTACCTTATCCAATGGAAAAACTTTAGAAATACATTCTCAATACTCAAGAAGCATTAGCTACAAAACTCACCGAGATCATCAAGCTAATGAATGTACTATAGAGCCTAAATACCAACAGGACTTTTTACTGCCAGGGCAACAGCTAGAAATTAATCATGAAGCCGAGCAACAGCTAGAAAATAACATTCAAGAAAATCAACAATTAGTTGAACAAAAACCAAAAGAATTAGACACTACACGCAATCAAGAATCCAACAGTTTAAATCCAGAGCCAGCTACTCCAGTTCTTCCTACTAAACGGTTGGAACTACCAAAAGATACCCTAGCCGCCATAGACTATTTGGATAAAATTTACCATGAATTAGTAACAGAAGTAAAACAGGACAATAACTTCACGTTGCGAGATGATCTAGATGTTGGCGTGGCTTTATTCGCACTCAATGAAGGCTATAGTAATAAGGATGTGAAGCATATCTTACTGAGAAGTCCTAAAAGTCAAGATTTTCAGCATGATCCTAAAGCTTTTGAAAAGTTTTATGCTTACAGAGAAGAAAGGTTGGCAATCGCTCTAACATTAAAGCAGTTAGAAGATGACCCAAAACAAAACAAACGAGTAACAATTGTTGATTCAATTGTTGAAGAATTGTTCAAAACTATCAAGTATGGTCAGTCACAAGTAGAAGATAACTACACTTTTAAGCGAGTTGGAAATACTTGTACTGTGATTGCTCACGACGAGCGTGGGGAAGTGTTTAAGTTGAATGGTAAATGGATAGAGAAGTGTAATCTAACTGATGAAGATGTTAGACAATGGCAGCAAATATCAGAAAAATTGAAGGAAAAGGAACAAGAGAGACAGAACAGTCTGCCAAGATATATTCCATCGCCCAGTAATGAACAAAAGCAGTTGGAATTGTAGCGTGAAAGTACAGCCCGACTTTATTAAAATAATATGGCATAAAGACAAAATTAATTTGATAGCAATACAACCAAAGCCTTATGGAATCGTTGGTTTTTGACTGTTTGCCCCTCAAAGGGCAGACAGTCGGAAATCAATACAAGAAAGGATTTGAGAGTTTTTGGAGATGTCTATTGACTTTATGCTGAGTGCGAAAAGAGATAGACGAGCAGCGAAACGGTTTCTGTGCAAAGCGTTAAAGGCAACTAGCAGTCAACCTCCTCATGTAATTAATATGGATAAAAACGCGGCTTATCCACCATCCGTTGAAGAGTGGAAAGCAGAAGAAACATTGGCTCAAGCTGGCGAGTTACGCCAAAACAAATACTAAATAATCTTGTGGAGCAAGACCATAGGTTTATCAAGAAGTTGGTCAATCTTATGTTGGGGCTTCAATCATTTTACACAGCTAGAAAAACACTTATTGGTTACGAAGCAATGAATATGATAAGAAAGGGGCAGGTGGGAGTAGCCAAAGGAGATATTTTAAAACAAGTCAAATTTGTGGCTCAAATTTTTGGGAGAGTTGCATAAACCAAACTGCAAGAACAGGAATTCTCTGTCCTCAATAACTTTTTGCAACACAACTCTGGAAAAAGGGAGAGAGAAGGTACAATATTATGAACGCAACTTGGTATCAGAGCGGGTGACAGTACTCAAAAACGGAAAAAGGGAAGGTTAATCCCTTCCCTCTGAAATCAATTCAAGCTATTATTGTTAGCGAGAGGGGCTACAAAGTACGGGTTTTGGCTTAGGAGGATTGTCCCTATCCGGGTTGTTCTTGAACACATCTAAAGTCTTCAAATCAACGTAGCGATCGCTGACTTTCTTTAAAGTCTTGTTGGTCGAAGCCTCAAAGCCATAAACCTCAACCCGGCAATGCTTTTCCTTGAGATATTCAACAAAGGGTTTGAAATCTCCGTCGCCACTGACTAACACAACAGTATCGCTAGTGTCGATGCAACGAATCATTTGAAGCATGATCTCTGGATCTAAATTGCCCTCCTTAGAGCCATCTTTGTGTTGAATGATTTCTTGGGAGACAACCTTGTAGCCAATAGAATTAAGGAATTTCAAGAAGTTGACTTCCTTCTCTTTAGCAGAGTCTACAGAGGCAAAATGGAATGCTCCTATTAGTTGAGAGGCTCCCTGACTTAACTCAGGTATGAGTTTCTGATAATCAATCCTCAGCCCTTGTTCTTTAGCACTCAGGAAAGTATTGTCGCCGTCAATGATGAGGCTAATACGTCCTTTTTGTCCGGCAGTCAGAGGGGCTTTAGTAGGAGTTAGCTTTTGAGACAGCTCTTCGATGCCAGTGTTCATAGAACTCATTTCTCCCACTAAGGCTCCATACTGTTTTTGAAGAAGCTGAAGCTGTAGAGATGGGTTTTGCTTCAACTGAAGGATGCACACAAAAGGCACGATAGCTAGCCAAACTTGTTGAAAAACTGCTGCTGCTACTGTTGAACTAACAGATAAAAAAGCCAAGATAACATTTCTAAAATCAGAAGAAGAGGAAACTTTAGCGTTAGTAACCATGTCAAAAAACTCCATGAATAATAACAAAAGCCAGTTATTTGGTTTTTAGCTAATATTTAATCACTAGCTCTTTCATATCAATGTATTACAGTTAACTAATAAGTATTCAAGATGTTTAGTAATATTCTCAAGCAATATAATTGGCTAGTTGAGTTCAGCTTTTGCTCGTATTTTGTGTATAAATAGTCGCAAGTTATTCAAATAAAATGGGTTTGTGCAAAATTATTCACAAACTGAATTAGGAGCTTTTTATTGGTTAAAAAAGAGATATAGCATTATTTGGGAGGGAGGAAATGTCCCTTTTTACCAGTCGCAGTTATGTTAGACCATATATAAATAGTCGAACTGATTAGAATCTAGTTATTGACTGAAGACTGGAGATCAAAGGAAGATGAAAAAAGTAGAGTTCAACGATCGCCTAGAGCAACTTACCCGGTTTCAAAAGCCTGTGCTAAAGCAGTTTTTAGCTGGAAAGACGGATAAGGAGATTACTGACTCCTTAGGGCTAAGCAGTGAGTCCACGACGAGAAAACACATTTCCAATGTCTGTAAGGTATTTGACCTCACTAATGGGGAAGGGGAACACCTCTCCTATCGGCCTGATTTGATCGATCTGTTCATCGAACACCACCCGGACTGGGTGGCTCCCCAGCTGCGCGATCGCTATATCCTTCAGAAACCAGAGCCAGACTTTCCCGGTCGTCCTGTTGCCTTAGACTCTAACTTTTATATTGCTCATCCTTCAATTGAAGAAGATTGCGCTAAAGAAGTTCTCAAACCGGGGGGATTAGTACGGCTTAAGGGGGCTAAGAAAATGGGAAAAACCTCTCTGCTCAATCGAACGCTTGCCAAGGCCGAGCAAGAAGGCTATCGAACGGTCTATTTAAACCTGCGACAGGTAGACACATCTATTGTGAAAGACTTAGACCGATTTTTACAGTGGTTTTGTGCCTCTGTGAGTAAAAAACTAGGGCTAAAACCTCAGTTAGATGAGTGGGATAGCGATCTGTTTGGCAGTCTCACCTGTTGTACTGATTACTTTCAGATGTATTTGTTAGAGCCAATGGATACTCCCTTGGTTGTAGGGATGGATGAGGTAGATAGACTATTTGAGTATCCGGCGATCGCTGAATCTTTTTTTCCAATGTTGCGGGGGTGGTACGAGGCGCGCAACAACGATCCGGCGACTTGGAGTAAGCTGCGCCAAGTAGTAGTTTACGCTACTGATGTCTACATCAACCTCAATAGCAATCAATCTCCCTTTAATGTAGGGCCGGGTAAGATTTTACCCAAGTTGACGAGGGAAGAGGTAGCGCAGCTAGCGCAGTGTTATGGATTGAGATGGTCTTCAGGTCGAGAGGTTGACAGTTTAATGGCATTAGTGGGGGGACATCCCTATCTCATTCAACTGGCACTCTATCACATCCAGAAGGGGGAGATATCTCTAGAACAACTGTTAGCCTCAGCTTCAACTCTTACAGGTATTTATCGCAATCACTTAGAACATCTCCGGGAGAACTTGGAGTCTCAGCCTTCCATCGTAGCTGCTTTTAAAAAGGTCATAACCTCTCCAGAGGGTGTGGAATTGCTACAAGAGGCAAGTTACAAACTACAAGGATTAGGGTTAGTGGAGCTTAATAACAACCAAGTTAAACTAAGTTCTAAACTCTATCAGCACTACTTCCAAGAATCTCTAGGATGACGCTCTTAATTGTTTTCAGTCTTCTATATTGCTGAGTGGCTTAACCTATGAGTTCATCTAACAGTCATACCTATGAATATCAAGTCGGCGGGAGTTTAACCGTCGATGCTCCCTATGTCCGGCGACAAGCCGATGACAACTTGTATGCGGCTCTCAAAGCCGGAAAATTCTGCTATGTGTTTAACTGCCGACAGATGGGCAAGTCGAGTCTCCGAGTGCGAATGGTGGAGCAACTTAAAGCGGAAAAGATTAGTTGTGCCTCTCTTGACTTGACCACAATTGGCAGTGAAGGAATCACCCCTGAAAAGTGGTATCGAGCCATTATCCTCCAATTACACCGAAATTTTAAATTAACTGCCCAATTAAACTTGAAAGATTGGTTAGCAGAACAGGAGCAGTTATCCCCTCTACAGCAGTTATATCTGTATCTAGAAGATGTGATCTTGGTTTGCGTTTCAGGAGAGAAAGTTGTCATTTTCATTGATGAGATTGATAGCGTCCTCAATCTTGATTTCGGTGTTAGTGACTTTTTTGCTTTAATTCGAGCGTGTTACAACCTGCGAGTTGATAATCCTGCTTATGAGCGACTGAATTTTGTCTTGTTAGGAGTGGCGACACCTTCAGGGTTGATTCGAGATCCTAATAAAACTCCTTTTAATATTGGCGAAGGAATCGAACTGGAGGGATTAGAGTTTGAGAAGTCGGAAGTATTAGCGGAAGGGTTAGCAGAAAAGGCTAAAAATCCTCAAGCGGTACTGAAGGAAATACTGTACTGGACGGGGGGACAACCTTTTTTAACTCAAAAATTGTGTAAATTAGTGCAGGAAGATCGAGGAGAGATTATACAAGCAGGAGAGGAAAAAATTAGGATTGAGCAGTTAGTAAGATTTTATTTAATTGACAATTGGCAATCAAATGATGAACCCGTCCATTTTAAGACTATTGAAAGTCGCTTTTTAGTGGGTAAAGAACGTGCTGGCAGATTGTTGGGTTTATATCAGGAAATTTTACAGAAAGGGGCGAGCGCTGCTGATGATAGTCCAGAACAGATAGAATTAAAGCTATCTGGATTAGTAGTTAAGCGGGTAGATAAATTAAAGGGTTATAACCCTATCTATGAGCAGGTTTTTAATAAAGATTGGGTTGAAGAGCAGTTAGCTAAGTTACGCCCTTCTTTCTTTAATAAAGCACTAAAGGATTGGGAAATTTCTCACCGACAGGATGAATCTAAGCTACTACAAGAGCAAGAATTACAGAAAGTCCTGGAATGGGCAGATGGTAAACTTTTGAGCAGATCGGAGTCGGAGTTTATAGTTTCTAGCCAAAAAAAAGCTTTGGCTAAATTGGATAAAAAACAGAAAAAAGCAAACTTGTTTTTTTTAGTAACTGTGTTTGTAAGTTGTGTCTTGATTTTGATAAGTTTTACTCAATGGAGACGGGTCGAGCAAGAAAGGGAAATTAACAAAAAATTAGAAATTTCAAAGCAAGAATTTTATAAAGGTGAACAATTAACTGCGCTTTTGACAGTTATGAAAGCAGCAAATCAATTAAAACAACCAGGGGCTTTTGCTAACTCAGAAACAAAAGAAAGGGTTGTGACTACATTAAGAAAAACTATTTACAGTTTGGACGAAATCAATTCCTTTCCGGCTTATAAAAATATGACAGTTCATAGCATTGGTTGGAGTCCTAATGCAAAAGTGTTCGCCACTGCCAGCTATGGAGTACTAGATGGTAGGTATCAAGTGTGGGATGTGAATGGGAAGCTTCTGGAAACTTCAAAGGAGGTAATTAAAGGACGTGATGGAATTCATAGAGCTTTTTTCAGATTAAAGGGAAACACAAGTTATTTTTATAAACTAAACTTAACATGTCAGTCAAATGAATGCATTCCTATAGCTACTGACTCTAACCTCCAGATAACTGCCAGTGGAGGTCCTAACGGATATATTAATTTTTACAACTTGGTGAATAATAAAAAATTAAGAAGATTCCAACATAGTAAATTTAAGAACATAAATAATAATGAAAAAGCTGTTACCAGTCTCCGATTCAGTCCTAATGGCAAAACACTCGCTTCAGGTGGAAAGGACAATACCGTTCGACTTTTTAATGTAACAAATGGTCAACTTCTGCAAACCTTTCCAAAACACATTGGCGATATAGAAAGCATTAGTTGGAGTCCACACGGTAGGATGATTGCCGCAGCTAGTCAAAATCAGATCAAATTTTGGAGCCTAGATGGCAAGGAACTACGCACCTTTAAACAGAAGAATAATATTACCAGCATTAGATTCAGCCATGATGGATATACGCTTGCTGCCGGTAATGCTGATGGCACTATCACGCTTTTTGCTTTAGATGGAGAAGAAATAAAAACGTTTAAAGGACACAAGTCTCCGGTTACGAGCTTTAATTTTAGTCCCGATGCTAAAGTTCTTGTATCGGGAAGTTTAGAAGGAAACATCAAAATTTGGTCATTAGAGAATCGGAAAGAGCGGTCACTTGATGAGATAAGCTGTCCAGATTTTGCCCTATTTTATAATTTAAAGTGTTCAAACTTTGAAGATTATCCTATTAGGGTTGATATCAATCCTAAGAATAAAACTGTGGCTGTTGGACAAAACACAACTATCAATTTATGGAATTTAGAAGGTCAACTTATACGAAGTTTTAAAGTTACCCAAACTTCACATTCACAAAAAAAAGGCGTAATCCACGATATCCAATTTAGCCCAGATGGCAAGATATTAGCTTATGCTAATACTGACAAAACTATAAAATTTTTGTCTCTATATGGTCAAGAAATATGCACTCTAAAAGGTCATAAGGCATCGGTGTGGTCCCTTGATTTTAGTTTAAATGGAAAAGTCCTAGCATCTACAAGTGCCGATGGTGTCATAAAACTGTGGGATGTACAAAACTGCCGGGAATTACGGACTTTAGAGTACAGTAAAAAAGCTCCTGCTCCTATTTCTGATGTAAGCTTTAGTCCTGATGCAAAGATGTTAGTCTCTATTAGTTTGGACGGGTTAATTCATTTTTATTCTTGGTCATTATCTGGTTCACAACGGAGATCTATGAGTTCTCAAGACGCTAGTAGTCTAGATTTTAGCCCTAATGGTGAATTTATTGCGGTAGGAACTACAAGTGGTCTTGTGAAGCTCTGGAGAATACAGAACAAAGATCTAAAATCTAAAATTATAGATATTAAAACTTTAGATCTTCCACAAGAAGTCTTGGGAGAACATACCGACGGGGTCTGGAATATTAAATTTAGTCCAGATGGAAAAACTCTGGCATCTGCCAGTGAAGATAAGACTATCAAACTTTGGAATGTAGAAGACGGTCGGTTATTAAAAACTCTCGAAGGTCACGAAGCTTCCGATCTTAGTTTTAGTTCCGACGGCAAGATACTTGCCTCTACGAGTAGAGATGGAACAACCATTTTATGGCATCTAGATAGCGGCCAGAAACAAATTTTATCAGAGTTGACCTTAGATAATTTATTAGTCCAAGGATGTCATTTACTAAGAAACTATTTAGATACCCATACTGAAGTTAATCAAACAGAAGGCTACCCTTGTAAAGGTATTGAACGAGATTGGTTAGCAGAAGGAAAAGAACTCGCTCAAGCTGGTAATATTGATGAAGCAGTCAAAAAGTTTGAGATAGCAAAAAAACAAAACCCTCAACTCAACTTTGAGCCGAAAACGGCTGCAAAAAAAATTGCGGCTCAAACTCAATTAAAGTATGGAGAGATAGTGTTGCATGGGGGCAATGTAAAGCAAGCAATAGCATATTTCCAAGAAGCCGAAAAGCTCGCTCCATCGTTTATTAGCCAAAATTATTGGAATACGCTTTGTTGGCTAGGAAGTTTAGATGGCTACGCTAAAGAAGTACTTAGTGCCTGTGACAAAGCTGTAGAACCTAAATCAGAAGAATTATTTAATTATCTAGAAAGTCGTGCTTTAGCTAAAACACTAACTGGAGATACAGAAGGTGCTCTTGAAGATTTTAAGAAAAGTTTACAATTGGTTGATGATAAATTAAAAAGCATTCAAACCGATTTAAATAAATATAATAATGTTCAACCTGAATATCTCAAAGGTAGAAGCGAGTACTGCAATTTACTCTACGATAGGGTTTCATTGACTAAGAAAAAAGAAAGAATACAACCTTGGATTAAGCAACTTGAAGTAGGTAAAAATCCTTTCACTACCAAAAAAATAGATTCATTATTTATTTCCTCAGATTTGTTGATTATTCCTGATAATAACTGTGATAATAGCTAGTGGATAGGAATAAGAATTAAAAAATTCGCGTTAAAATAAAATCAGCAATTTATTGCGATTGTAGGAAACACGCTTAACCCAGTTTTCTAGCCCATTACTACTCGCACCCTCAGAATTAATGAATCAAGGGGCGATGTCGCTTGTCTGGGATTTGCTCTCCAAGCTCAATAGAAGCGCATTTACAACAAATAGAGCTTGGTGGTTCCTCTAATGGGTTTTTAAAAGCAACTACATATATAGAACCCATTTGACATCTTTCCCTGTGGTACTTAGCTTTGAAGTAAGCCGTCGTTAAGTGATCAACGATAGAGCCTGTTCAGCAAAACCGTTTTCTGCCAGAAAATGGGAAAATCCAGCTAGTTGCAAGGCTTCTGCTTCCAGAATTAGATCTCAAATGGGTTCTATAAAACCATACTAATGTTCATAGGAATGCCGTATTAAAAGCATCCATGTTTTGCTGTGATTAAATTTGCACAAACCCATAAACAGGCTAATTCTTGTGCATAGTTCTACACAAAACTAATAGTTAAAAGTCTCTATTAAGTCTGTAAAACTCTCTTTGAGAATCTTACTGCACAACAAAATTACCTGAAAAAATCTATGTTGCAATAAACATAGAAACAAATAGAAGAACGAGTGAAACACATCTCGGAGACAAGAGAGAAAATCACTCAATCAAACTGAACCATGACAACTGAATATCAACAACTCTGATTCCCGTAACTACCGTGTCAAGTCAAAGCTGAGCGGCGGGAGGCGAACAAACCAGGGATCTAGGGAAGGCAACAGAGCAGGAGGTAACAGGCGAGCCACCTAGAGGGATGAGAGGTTCAAGTCCAAGGACGAGCGTAGACCGCAGAACGAAGAGCTAGGACAGAGAACAAAAAATTTTACCTATTCCTTATTTGTTTTTTAGGAGATCTAATCATGGCTACAACTATGTCTGCATTGACCCAAGCAGTAATCACCGCAACGCTCTACCTGACCAGTGTCATGCTGGGGATGCCAAGCATTAATATGTCTGGCATCCATTTCCAAACTCCAGCAGCTAAAGCCGCCGAAGAGTACAAAGGACCTGTAGTAGGTCCCTTTCCAGAGAACAATGGATATTACGCCCAGTTTTCCGGTGAGCCGTTTAAGTCCATGTCGTGGAATGAGGCAAGAAAGTACGCTGAAACCCTTCAGATAACCCGCAACGGAAAAATCCACAAAGGCTTCCTTGCTACTCCGAATACACCAACAGAGAATGATTTCATCAAGAATGCCTTGAGGCCTAATGAAGACTGGATAGGAATGTACCAAGCCCCAGGCGCAAAATCCCCGGGCCACAATTGGAAACTACTTAATCAGCGTTCAGTTACGTGGCAGGGATGGGCAGCCGGAGAACCGGACGACCAAAAAAATGGGGTACCAACAAGATGCACACTCGTGAATTTCTTCAATGGTGTCACTTTCACAACAAACGGGGATAGCTCTTCATTTACTTTGAACCGGAATCCCCAACTAGAAACAGGGTGTGAAAATTGTGGAATGATGCGAGCTGATGGCACATGGAAAGACAAAGAGTGCAAGAAGCACGGAAACGGCTTCATCGTTGAATTCAGAAAGCTGTAAATAGGTCTGATTAGTCGAGGCAGAGCCAAGTGGCTTTGCCTTAGGCAAAGTGTTGCAACTGTGATTGCGTTTTTCTAAAGATTTACATCGCTTAGACGATGCCTAAAAAGTATGCCGATGTTGGAGCAGGAATTCCTGCTCCTTTCCTAAATCTCGGATGAAGCATTGATAAACCTATTGTTTTTGGAGAGTCTGACCCATGCGTAAATCACTTCAAACCTTTATTGCTCCTCTCATGTTCGCTTTTGCATTGGTTTTCGCGATGGTCTTTGGATTTGCACAACCTAGCGAAGCAAAGACGCCGATCATTAGAATATTGCTTTGTCGATTGCTTGGAGTTGACACTGGTGAGTGTGCGCCCGACGATGAACCAGTTTTACCCGTGCTATCTCCAACAACTGATCCAACCATTACTGATCCCCGTGTCCCTCGAAATCCCGGAGAAACCCCCACTACACCATCGGAAAGCGAAGAGCCATCTCCATCTTCTTCAAAATTCCTCGGACTTCCTCAGGCAAAATAGTTAGAAATGGATCAAGTCACCTCCCCAATGTGCTCAAACCATCGGGGAGTTTTTGCATTTTCTTCAAAAGAACTGTAAACCTATATTAAGCAGAAGTGTTGAACACGGATACAAAACTTTACATTGCTAGTTACACTAACTCTCTAAAGCCTAAATTAGTCAACAAAACATCATCTCCTCAAACCAATGAACATAACTGATTTTCTGACACATACAAGATTGTAAATAGCGGAATTTATCTAATAGTGTATGTCCCCATTGTGCGGGAATAGATACAACAAAAGCTCAGACCTCGAACTTTGAGAAGACTTGGGGCGAAGAATTCCGTAGAGTTATTGGCTATAGCTTCCTGATGCTTGTCTTGAATATAGCCAGCTTTAAATTTGTTCAGCAGTATGATTATTACCAAACCATGACCTACCTGCAAAGCATTTATGAAAGGTTGGATTGGACAAATACTAAACTGCAACGGATTGAGAAAGAACTGGGAACTGCACCCAAAAAGTAGCCTTGACTAATATTATTTAACACTCTCTAGACCGTAAGTGTGAAAGATACCAATCAGCTAGGATTCAGCAGGTTGTATGAGTATGATGCGGTAGGGAATAGGATTGGTATGCGCGATCGCGTCACTTCCTAACAGTTATGCTGCAATTGTTTTACTGCATTAATATTGTCGCTACTGTAATCACTGCACACTCACAAGGTTTAAAGTGCAAAAACACGCTCTTGTTTATTCTGCTTATTCAGATTTATGACAATCTATTACACTAAGCCGCTAGGCTCTTGTTAAACAGCTAAATGACTTTTATAAACTGCTCCAAAGCTTTTTGAGCCGCTTTATACCCTGGTGCTTGTCTTCCTAACTTCAGCCCTGATAGAACACTATCGCGTAGTGCTTCCAACTCTTCAATCGGTTGCCTGAAAGAATCCGCTTCATCTCTCAGGCGCTTAACTCCCCCAGTTCAGTCTCCATTAATGTTAGACGTTGCAATACAGTATCTTGCACTAGCTGACTTAATTGGCTTACCTGCTCAGAAAGTGCAGTTACAGTCTGTTGCGTCTCACTGACTTGCACTTGTAATTGATTGTCTTGCAGTGGCTCACTTGACTGAGTACTAACAGCATCCAAGCCAGTTTCTAACAACTCTAAAATCGCCTGAGATCTGTTCCCCCTGGTATGGGAACCAGCATAAGCTTTGATTTGAGCAAATAGCTCATTAGGTATTCTCAAAGTTACCGATTCAGATACAGAGGAACTGGGAGTTTTCGCCATGTCTGACAAATGATTGCAGTGTATAACAACTAGATTACACTGTTGGAATCTGTAAGACAATGTTTTGCAGTAAGTAACATGAGTAGTTTGTGTAAGTTAATGTCTTGCAATAAGTAACACCCCGCTATCGCGGTGCTTTCCGAAAAATACCAGACTTGTTGAAGTCTTTTTTCACTGTTGCACGGCTATCTAGGACTGCCCTATTGCATTGCAACTGATTACTGCCTTGCTGTATTGCAATTGCTCTCTAGTTTTGCACTTTCTGACAGTTCTACTGCATCTTGATTCCTTGCTGCAATATGCGAATGGCACACACTTACCTGTTACAAGTGAAAAAAACTGCACCTTGTTTACACTGCGATAGCAGATCTACAGACTTTTAATCTTGTCTAATATTGACTGATAGTGTAGTACAAGAAGCCGTTAGGCTTTTGTTAGCGTCAAATGTCCGAACCCTGTCTAACACTGACTAACTTTGCATAACAATCGAGCAGTTTGTCATTATGTGTAACTTAATGCCTTGCACCAAGCTCAAGCTTTTTGTTGCTTACCCTAAATCTCCTGACACAAATCCCGCAGTGCCGCAACTGACAACGTTAATCCAAGTAGTGCAAGTGTATCTAAATACTCTTGGCGCGTTAACTGTGGATTTTTAAGAGATGTTCTTTGCCTTAAAGCTGCGGCACAAACCGCTACTGGATTGAGGTCAATCAACTGTTTAATAAACTCGTCTGGGTGAATAGCTTCAATAAATTTTGGTGCAAGTGCCTGTTCTGGAAAGTCTTTCAGGTTGAAAGTAACGATGAAATCAGCATGACAACAAATTGCTGCTGCCAAAACATGGCGATCGCCTGGATCTTTGAGTTCAAGACTTGGGATTAGCTCTGAATAACCTGTCACCAAACAATCTCGGACATTAGCATTCATCAAGTTTTTAGTTCTGGTTAGCTGCTCTATTGTTAGATCTGGACGGTTTAAGAGAACATTTCTGATCCACTCAGCATGAATTTCTTCTGTCCAACGAGCCTTAAATAAATCTGTCAGCGCCAACCACATCAAAAAATCTCTCAGTGGTGCTGGATATAAAACACAAGCATCGTAGACCGCCGTAAAAGTAGCCACCGCAACTTAGTATCCCATATTCAATTCTTGGGCTTGGGCAGCTAGTTCCATAAGAGTCTGCATCCTTTGCGTATCAATCTGGTTTTTGTAATCAAGTACATCAGTAGTTAGCACCCGACGACGTGTTCCCACTTTCCGGTAAGGAATTTTCCCTGACTCAAGTAATTTAACAAAATAAGGACGAGAGACATTCAGGATATCAGCCGCTTCTTGGGTAGTGATTTCCTTCTTAATTGGGACAATGCTAACGGCATTACCTTCAGCCATCTGTGCCAGAATTTCTACCAGCAACTTGTAAGCGGCGGCTGGTATAGTCACCGTTGAACCAGTCGCATCATCTAGTATCAGCTTGAGCGCGTGCAATGGTTGAGGAAGCGAATATGATGCCAATACTCTCCTAGCAGCACCCGCTTCCGTCGCATCTTTTTCGGTGGGTGCGATCGCAGAAACAGAACGGTCTGTTGAAACTGTCATAGGTTACTACCACTCGTTCTTTCTTGGAACACGGCAAGGTATCTGTTATTGTAACCTTTTTCAAAACCAACGAAATCAAAGAAACGAACGAAACCAAACTTTGATGTCAGTGCGGTTCATGATTGCAACTCATTTTGTCTAACATTAAATAACAGTGTATGACAAAGAGTTACTAGGTAAAGTCAGACCGTCAAATGTCGTCAAGTGTATGACACTGACTAATTTTGTCTAACATTTTTCCAGGTTGTAACTAGGTGTAAGTTAATGCCTTACACTAACACCACGCGCTTTTTTGCTTACCCTCAAAAAAAAACTCCCGTGAGATTGACCTATAACTGCTGTAAAATAAAATTAATGACCAATCATACCTTGAGGCAACCAAACAGCAGTTTAAGCCCAATTACTCGGAATATTCCCATTAACAGCTTAAAAACGAGTGCAGTCAACTAGGCTTTACGCTATGAGCCGCAACTGTGCGATCTCAGAGCGCAGTTCGAGGGTTATATATAGGTACATATATAGGTAAATATATAGGTACAACCAAATAGGGACGGCACTATGCTGCTAGTTCGCTCATACGCTCAAAAGCCCGTATGCAAATCGGATTGATTTATTAATTAATTAATAATTGTCGCAACCGATCGCTTAAAATCATTTCAATTTTTCACTTACTTCAGGGATATAACCAGCGGCAGTATAGTTTATATTTCTCCACTTCTTACGAAAACAGACATTTGTCAAAGAAATACATGAATGAGATTAATGTTAACAATATTTCGGTAATTCCACACGAATTAGCAGTATCTATTCCCTCACCATTAACGAGTCATCCAGCAGCAGTTTATTTATCACAATTGGCTCCATCTTCACGGCGTACAATGCGGCAGGCTCTTAATGCGATCGCTCAATTGTTGACGGCTGGACAATGTGATGTGATGACTTTGGATTGGTCGAAGTTGCGTTATCAACACACGGCCGCACTACGGTCTGTGTTTATGGAGAAATATGCCCCAGCTACGGCTAATCGAATGTTGTGTGCATTGCGGAGGGTGTTGAAGGAAGCACGACGTTTGAAGTTGATAGATTCCGAAGATTATGCCGATTCTTCCGATATTTCAACGATTCGAGGAAGTAGGTTGCCACGCGGTCGCGCTCTGACAAACGAGGAAATTTCTAAGTTGATTGAAGTGTGCATTCTTGACCCAACACCAGCAGGGTTAAGGGATGCAGCTATGATTGCTATTTTGATGGCGGGGTTACGACGTGCGGAAGTGGTAGGAATGAGCCTATCTGACTTTAACCCCATAACTGGGGCTTTAATTGTACGTCGGGGAAAGGGTAATCAAGACCGAATTACTTATTTACCTCCTGGTGCTAAAGAGTCTGTAGAAGATTGGTTAGTAATTAGAGGAAGTGAGCCTGGGGCGTTATTATGTCCAGTTAATTCGGCGGGCAGAATTACTATTAGGCAGATGAGTGACCAAGTGGTGATGAATATGTTAATTAAACGCGCGTCTGAAGCTGGTATTGAGCGTGCAGCCCCCCATGATTTACGCAGAACTTTTATCTCAGATTTGTTGGATTCTGGTGCTGATTTATTAACTGTACAAAAACTCGCAGGTCATGCTAATCCTGCTACAACTGCCCTTTATGACAGGCGAGGAGAAGAAGTCAAGATGAAAGCGGTAGGGAAACTCAAGGTTCCTTATCGTACTAGACCTAAAACGGATAGTTAGTATGATCAGAGGATTAGATGAAAAGGGCAGGAGAAACATTGAAAAATTCTCCCAGAGCTTTGGCTTGTGTTTTGCTAATCGATCTTTTACCGTTGACTAAATCTGATACAACACCCTTGGAGCCAATAATCCCAACCAAATCTACCTGTTTGAGGGAGCCTACCTCCATAAGGTGTAACAAGATTTCCTGTGGAGATGATTCTAAAGGAAATTGATGATCTTCATAAGTCTCAACCAGCGTAGACAACAGTTTCAATAGAGAGACTTCCTCTCTTGTCAGTTCATCACGCTGCATCAGACGCTCTATGGATTCAATGGCACGATTGTACTCGTCATCATTAGTAATTATTTGAGGCTGATATTCCGCGAGAAGCGATCCGTAGGTGGCTCTATCTAAAGTGATATTCATAATACTAAATCAATCTACTTATCTTCGTTTGTGGGTAGGGTGGGGCAGGAGTCCCAGCCAGGTTTTCTATTTATTCTTTCTCGACTTTCTTGAAGTAGGGATCGTTCTTCCACTCCTCTTGATCATATTCATCGTGAGTGAGAAAATATTTGTAGTAAAGAGTTTGAGATTCGTAATTAAATCCGACGATTAAGCGGCAAGTTTTAATGTTAAAAACTAAAAAATTTCCCACTTTGTCTACAGAGCGAGAATAAGTTGAGCGTATATCATCTAGACACTGCCATTCAGCTTTCTTAACAACGCTACACCATGCTCTTACTTCCTTTTGGATATCCTTGGGAAATCCTTCAGCATCCTCTAGAAGTCTAGGTCTTGTTATCAGATGCATAGAAGAGAAGTTTATGACTCTATTATGTTCGCATATTGAGAACGTTGTCGTCAACTGTCCATTAGGGGTAGTGAGGAGGCTGTGGTCATTTTCTTGATTTATTGATCAATTCTAGATTGGCTCTCTCTAGCTAATACCCACAGTGGCAACGGCTAACAATAGGGCTATCGCCCTTTAATAATTAGAGACGATGGGGAAAAGGGGTCTATTTTATCACTTGGAATCAGTAGTTAAAACAGCTTTGAATATTAATTAGCCTTCACTACTACAAACAGCTTTCACTACTACAACAGATTTTTATTTCTAAGAATCATTTAAGGCGAAACATCACAGCAGCCTTTTTAGCAAAAGCCTTGCCAAAAGCCGAAGTAAGTTCCGACTCGTTAATCGAACGCATCACAGTTTTCAACTCAGGAATATTCTCAACTTCCAACGAAATATTCACATTATATGACCCAATAAACTGCACATTGAATAAACCAGTATATTCCATCAGAAATTCCTGCGTTGTCTCCTGACAACTATTAATGGCATTACGCCATTGTTGTTCGTACTGTTTTTGAAGTATCTGATTACCTACTTGGACTTTTCCTGTTACTGAAGTGCCAATTGTGTCACTGCTGACTTGATTCTTAACTTGGGCATTCCTTTTCTCTATAGCAATAAGTGCTGCTACTCTAGCGTGATATTTGAGCCTCCCTTCTTGGTAAAGTTCCCATGCTAACTTAGTCGTATTTTCCTCACTTTTATTAATAAGTTTTACAATTTCCCTCCAATCTCCTAAAGTAAACTTGTCTAGTGTAGTAATAAAGTGTTTAAACAAAGCCTTGTAAACATTATTAGCATCGGGTTTTTCTTGTCTTAACCACGCCCGCACAGCCATAACAATTGACTGGTTAGTTCTTAAATCAATCTCAGATATTTCTGGAATAATTCCTGGTTTAAGACGCACATAAATTCGTTCAGAAGAAGCATCATCTTCACGCCTTGTCAAGTAACAAATTACTCCACAAGCTGGACAAGGTATTTGATAATGTTTAATCAACCATCCATCTTGATCAACCTCAGCCATATATGGCTGAAGCGAATCTGGCTTGTAGAATACATGAGTGCAGTGTTCACAACAAACTGCTCCACGATTTTGGGAAGCACTTGTTGGTTTTAAACTCCAATGATGGAAATCATCAGGTAAGCCATGTCGCTTCCAATTATCAGTTAAATCAATAATTGTCAAAACTTTGTTATTATCGCTAATTCTTAGCCCCCGCCCAATCATTTGCAGCCATAAAGTCAAAGATAGCGTTGGACGTACACAATAAATACACTCAATCTCCCCACAGTCATAACCTTCAGTCAGAATTTCATAATTGGTAATAACTTGAGTTAATTTTGATTGAAATCGCTTTAAAATAGCTGCACGGGTAGGTGCTGGTGTCCGTCCATCCAAATGTTCTGCAACGATTCCTTTGCTACTAAAATATTGGGCGATAGCCCGACTATGCTCAACACTAGCAGCATAAATAATCGTTTGTTTCTTGATAGCAAACTTAATATAATTGTCATAAATATCTCCCACACTAACTTGGCTATTGACAGCTAAGGCTAAATCCCTAGAGCTAAAATCACCACCATATTTTTGACCATATCTATGTACAGCATAAGTATCAATATTATTTTGTGTGGCAAACAAGCGATATTGACATAAATAGCGATCGCGAATTAAATCCAGTGTTGATTCACCCACCACTAACACATTGAATAAATCTTCAAAACCCTGCCCGTCAATTCTTTGTGGAGTAGCTGTTACACCCAGGACTTGGGCATCTTGGTAATGGTTAATTAGTTTACGATATGTTGCTGCACTAGCATGATGAGCTTCATCAATTACCAATAAACCAATGTTTTTGGGCAGGATTTTTCTAGTAGCGAGAGTTTGAATAGATGCCACTTGAATCATGGCATAATTATTAGGCTCAATTCCGTGCTTAATAATTCCAATTGGGACTTGAGTTACTTGCGCCAGTTTTTCTGCGGCTTGGTAGATTAACTCGACCCGATGAGCAATAATTAAAATTTGTTTGCCCTGTTCTAAAAAATATCTACTAATTACAGCAAAACAAACAGTCTTACCAGCACCTGTAGCTAATTGTGCTAAAACACTTCTATTTCCTTGATTCCAAGCTGCCCAAATTTGGTTAATCCATTCAACTTGATACTCTCTCAGTTGCATTTAATCTACCTTTAGTATTAATTGACGTTAAAGATTTATTTATTCCGCAGGGAATATGGAGCAGGGGGACGAGGGGACGAGGGGACAAGAAGAAATGAGGAGAGTGCGATCGCTTTAATCGTTCATATTAAACTAATGAGAGAGAATCTCCTAGATGACTTCTGTATCTGGTATTTCGACTTCTTTATTCTCACTCACAAACTCTAGGCATTTACCATGAGGATCTACCTGCAATTCATACAAAGGGCTATCAGGAGAAGTACAGCACTTTTTCTGAAAGAATTTACAAGTAGCACAACAGTCAACACCAGATAAAGCTGCTGCTTCAACATTAAGATGATGCTGCATAATTGGAATAAGTTTCAAAGCAATCCCATCCCATTTAGCTTTGAGCATTCCTGTCTCGGAAAAGTGATGCCAACGTGGGTCAGTATCAATAATATCAGCAGGAATCTTGATCCAAGCTCCATCATATTCCGCAGCAATCTTAACTTCAAACTCAGTTTTATGGTGCAACTTAGCTAACTGGAGTGGTGAAACCTGTTCAGGTACAGTCCCATATTCAATCACTTCACCAACATTAGGAATATGGATTAAATGTTTGGCTTTCAGGTCGCTGGCTCTGGATAATTCATGTAAAGCATTCATGGAACCATGAATGAGAATTAGATGCTTAGGATTAACTCGATTAATCACTTGCGTCAACCCGACTTTATCAGCGTGTCCTGATAAGTTAAAACGTCGAATATCTGCTTTAACTACTAACTTTTTATTATTAAATTCAATTTCATCACCCTGCTGCAACCCTTGCAGAAAACGACCTGGACTCTCCTCATCGGTATAACCAGAAATAAAAACAGCCGCGTTATCTCTTTCTAATAACGTGGTGGCATAATAAACACTAGCTCCACCAGATAGCATTCCAGAACTAGCAATGATTACAGAAGGTTTGGCTATTGCCAGTGGTCGTTCTTTCGGATGAGCAATGGGAATGATGGGAGGATGACTATCAGGGTTAAAGAAGGGTTCTGATTGAAGTGCAAAATTTTGTATGCTGGCAGGTAATAAGTTGATATTTTCAATGAATACATCCGTAACCGCCCGCACTAAGCCATCTACATATACAGGGATATTAAGCTTATGAAATAAGGCACTGGTACGAATTGCTAAGATAATCTCTTGGGCGCGTCCTAATGCAAATGCTGGAATTAGTACATTACCGCCCTTAGACACTACTTCTGCAACTGCTTTAAGTAATTCCTGTTCTTGGGTTTTACGGTTGGGGTGATTATCAGCGCCATAAGTTGATTCAGTAATCAACATATCGGCTTCTGGCAAATCAGCTAGTCTTAGTCCATCTGTTGTTCTACTGTTAGAAGTGTTGTAATCACCTGTATATAACAGACTTCGCTCACCGTACCTGATATAAATACAAGCTGCCCCTAAGATATGCCCTGCATGAATAAACCGCACTTTTAATCCAGGTAACGGTTCAAAATCTACCCCAACAGGTTTGGTTTGTAATTGAAATATTGTTTGATTTAAGTCATTTTCATCAAATAACTCCTGAAAATCTTCGTTATGCTGTTGAATCTTCAGGCAGTCTGTTAACATTACATCGGCTATTTGTCTGGTTCCTACAGTACAAATCATCGGGCAAGCTGGAAACATTTTGTGGAATGTTGGTAATGCCCCGATATGGTCTTGATGAGCGTGGCTAATTAATATTAAGTTGGGGTTTCTTAAATATTCAAAGGCTGGTAAAGGTTTATCTCCTTTTGGTCGTGTACCAGCATCAAGGACTATTTCATAGGGGCCAATTAATACTCGGAAACAGGAAGCTCCGATGCCTCTAGCAGCGCCTAATGGCGTGACACTTAATTTATCTTGCTCTAAGTCTGGCTCTAGCTCTAATGGTATTTGATTATTTGTGCTAAATTCCCACACTTGGGCTATACCAGTATGTTCATTTACTCTGACTCTGGCATTTAACCCATGTTGGTCAACTTCCCACTCGAAAAACTTTCCGCGCTTAACAGGTGTAGCTAAATTCCATTGTGCTATCCCAGTATGATTTTCAAGGGCAGCTTTAGCTTGAGCAACAAATTCCAGTTTTTTATTCTTCAACTGATTAACTGCATTAACCAATTCTGGTAATGGAGTCGCTGCATTCACTTCTATATCAATTGGCTTGAGAGCGTTTTCTACATCATCAAGTTCAATTTCTGTATTCTCTACTTGAATTATTTGCAACTGTTGACAGTTGAGTACTGCTGAAACTTCTAATAATTGCCCTGGTTTTATTGATGGGCTACCACCAATGAGTGTTATTCTCAGAGTCTTTTCTCCAGGGCGAGTTATTTTAAATAAAATTCTTCCGGCTTTACTATACTCGACTACTCGACCCAGAAATTTACAGGAATCAGCGTCACCTGATTCATTAATACCAACAATTTGAAGACTAGAGATTATTCCGTTGGAATCTGTTGCAGGTACTACCCGCCATTGCTGAGTGCCTGTATAATTACATGAACCTTTAATTTTGTATTTCTCTCCTTGAACAATTAATTTATCTTCATGTAATTCGCCCGTTACAATCATTTCAAAGTTGTTTAACATAATTCAAAAAATCGACAAATGGCTATTCCAAGTCGGACGCTTTAAAACATATTGTTGATCAGACTGTGCTGGATATTCTCAAAAAACGTGCTGACCAAGTAGGAATTGAAAAGTTCTCACCTCACGATTTTAGACGCACTTTTATATCTGATTTGCTTGATGCTGGTGCTGATATTGTAACTAGCTATCTTCAACCGATACGACAAGTTTTCATCAAGTAAGAAACGCAATTTCACGGTTAACTGACCTTTTCAGCAGTTTGTCCCGCTTTGACGGCTCTAATACGTTGCACTAAGGCGGAGGGATTGGCAGCCCATTCAACGTAACGCTGATTTTTCCAATCGGCTATACGTTTCAGGTAGGCATCGACACTAGCACGATTATGTAGGTAGTAGGTAATAGTTGCGTAAATCTGCTCCAAGCTCAAAGTAGATAGATTAACGGCAATTTCTTCTGGTGTATATCCGTCTTTGTAATAATCAAGCACATTGTCAATACCGATGCGATGTCCTTTGATGCGGATATCATCGGGTGAGAGAAAGTCAAAATAATCTTCAAGTTGCATATTTTTTATGTTCCTTTAATTATTAAGTTTAATTCCAGGGCGCTTGTTACTAGATCTTACTATGAACCAACTTATCAAAAAGTAGAAATAATGAGTCAAAGATATTGGCAACAACTCTTATGACGGGCTATCGCCCTAGTATTGTAGGGAGGAGAGTGGTTAATTTTACCTGATGGAACAGTGGTACAACAGTTTTCAGTTTTACAAAAAACTTTCACTATTTATACAGCTTTCACTATTGATGAACTTTTAGTATTTATACAACTTTCAATATTTATACAATTTTTAATATTTATACAGCTTTCACTACTACAAACAGTTTTTACTATTACAACAGCTTTTAATACGAAACGCGATAACGATACTTTTCAATTAAAACAATTAAATCCTTGCATTTTATAGCAGGTAGTTAAGAATGTTATACGTTATGGTCAATAATGGAGTTTTGAGATTTATTGCTGGTTGTAACATTGCAGCTACTTATGGTTAGTAGGATTTATTAATCAAGATTGCACGACCCTAAAAATATAACTTGGTCTTTCAAGGTTAAGATCAATTTCCATGACTGTCTGACCTGTTGCTGCTGATTCAGCAAAAGCTACCCGTTGGCAGATGGTACTTGCCAGTACTGGAATGTTATAGCCAGACAAAGCTTCAGCCACGTCACGTCCTATTGCTGTGTTTACTATTTTACGATTAATTACAAATACAGATTTCAGTTTTTCTTTAAATACAGAAGCCTCAGTAATCAAGTTAATTACTTCTTGTGCTGCCCAAACGTCAAAAGGAGAAGGCTGTACAGGTATCAGCACTAGGTCAGCAGCAATGATGGCAGACCTAGCTATGTCGCTTACTCGTGGTGGCCCATCAATAACTACGTGGTCATAGTTTTTAGCTATAGCAGATAAATCTCTGTGGATAGTCGGTCGGTCTAACCCTACTACAGCAAATGGTGGTTGGCTATCTCTAGCTGCTGCCCAGTCACGAGCAGAGCCTTGAGGGTCGGCATCGACTAACAATACTCGTGAGTCTTGGGCTGCTAAAGCATGACTAATGTGGATAGCTAGAGTTGTCTTGCCTACCCCACCCTTCTGATTTTGGACTGAGATAATCATCGTATTTACAGAAATCAGTATTTAAAGATATACAGTATAATGTTGCTTAGTTACCTGAAGTTGGCAAGCTGCAAAGGTTTGAA
Organism: Crinalium epipsammum PCC 9333; assembly: GCF_000317495.1. Lineage (GTDB taxonomy): Bacteria > Cyanobacteriota > Cyanobacteriia > Cyanobacteriales > PCC-9333 > Crinalium > Crinalium epipsammum. The sequence continues at coordinate 5,652 of NC_019736.1, read as the reverse complement.
AGATTACCAACTGTCATGCGATGAACGATCGCATTCCTTCCTTTTCTCAAATGCGATCGCAACTTTCAGGTTCTCCGTCGTCTCCTTTCACCCCAAATCCATCTTGGCGAAGTGGTCTTGCAGCAGCTTGTGCAGGAAGCGATAGCGACCGCCAATTCGCTGCAACAGGAGGCGCTCGGTGCAGTAGTTGAGCAGGAGATCATAGCGCAACGGGGCGTAGCCATTCCAGGCAAGGACGAGGCGCAAGGCAAGGTGTTTGCTTAAGGCATTTCCACCAGCTTGGTAGAAACTTGACCAAATTAACATAACTAGAGCAATTTCGACCATAAAAAAAAGTTCATTGGAACCAACGACACTGGCGAGGAGATATTCGAGGAGGAACTTAAAGGACAACGCCATCATTAGGGCAATCGCACTGACGACGACCATGTTTTTTACGGAGTTTTTCATGCCCTGATTGGGGTCAATGCGAGTTTGGATATCTGCTTTTAGCCCTTTAATCAGCCCTTTAATCAGCCCGATAATCAGCCCGATAATCAGCCCTTCAATCAGCACAATCAGCCCAATCAGCCCGAAACTCGACCCTCCCATCAGCCCGAAACTCAGCTCGAGACTCAGCCCGAAAATCAGCCCGAAAATCAGCCATATGCGAAGCGATCGCACAATTTCCCGCCGTCCTTCGTGCGATATCGAAATTGAAATTTCGTCTACGGGTTCGATTGTGTCCAGCCCTCCCATCAGCCCGAACATCAACCCAAAAATCAGCCCAATCAGCCCGAACATAAGCCCAATCAGCCCGAAAATTAGCCCGATAATCAGCCCGATAATCAGCCCTTTAATCAGCAGATATGCCCATTTTTGCCGTTGAGCGATGAGTGCAGTTGGCTGCATCTTTTCGATCAACAGCTCCGTGCTAGATTGGCACTCAAGCATCTTGGCGGCAAAGACGAGCGCTCTCTGGACAGCTTTGCGCGTTGGCAGTGGCTTTGTACCGTAGGTTTTACTGAGAATATCCTGTTGTTTTTCGTTAGGGTCGATAATCAATTCACGGGTGATTGTGGCATCCCAGTAGGTATCGAGCAAATACTCAATTTTGCGCTCAGAGGTGGTACTTTCTCTCCAAACAGAGAGCGAAAACTTACCCTGTGTTTGTACCAAGCCAAACATCGATAAAAATAGTGGCCTTGTCAGCAACTCCTGCAACGCTTCATCCTGCTGCACCGTCTGCCACACATCCTGCAACTCAAACTGAGCAAAATAGTCCTCAATTTGCTCGACGGTTAATGCCTGTAAATAAATCGCCCCATACAGGTTCAACGGCCGACGCACTACTTGCTCAAACTCTTCCCGCCGACAGCAAATTAGTAGACCACTTGGGCGCTGACCAATTTCCCCCGTCAACCAAGTATTAAGTGCCACAGCACAAGCTTGTTGATGTTGAGGTGTTACCTCATCCAACCCATCTAGTAGCGGCAGCAATTGATTATTCTTTAGCCATCGCTGCGCCAAATCTTGACGAATTCCGTACTTCCCCTTCAACTCGCCTACTAGCCACTCAAAAATTGGCTGTCCCGGATTCTTCCAGGATGACAAACTAACTAGCACGGGGATTGGCTCAGCTTTGTCCGCGATCGCTCGTTGCAGCAAATCCTCTGCCAACTCCAACATCATTGTTGTCTTCCCCGCACCGGGTTCACCCAGAATCAGCAATTGACGGGCAAGTTCTTGGCGATCAAATACCTCTACAATTCGAGTTCCGGCAGCCAAGGGGAGCGGTGAGTGGGATGGTTGCGCCAGCGTTGCCGACCAAGGACGCTGCACGCGATAGTCCTGCCGTTCCATTCCCAGAGTTAGCCACACCGCATTGTGCAACGACTGTGCCAGCCGTTCCCGTACTTCTGTTGTGACGGCTTTCAGCAGTTTCTCCTGAGATGCTTCCCGCTTAGGTCTTAGTGGTGGTGGGGTGCTTGATTTTGGCGTTGTCCCTTGACCTGGTTGGCGATCGCGGGCTACAACTTTTTTGCCAGCACCTTAGACCACTTGGTAAATGTCGGGAAATGCGTCCGTAAAAAGTTCTCCGTATCCAACTCTGCCTCATAGGACAGATTTACAAATGGCGGCATCAGTGACAGCGCTGCCTTTAACTTAGCCGCCGCAGGTGTTCCCGGTTTACTCACTTCAGCATAAATTTTCTGTGACCATTCCAGCACCTCATCAGAATATTGCTGGCTGGTTTGCAGTTGTCCCGCCTGTTCGACAATTTCAGCAACAACTATTTCTGGCGCTGGCTCTGAGATAGTAATTGTCGCTGACTCATCCCCCAAAATCTTCCAGTACTCTTCCTCAAACGGCTGCATCTCTGCCTTCAAATCGGCAATCTGCTGCTTAATGCGAACCCGTTCTTCTGGAGCGATGGTCGTCAATGTATCTTCTTTTCCTGCCAATTGCTGGCGCAAACGAGTCAAATTTCGTTCAACTTGGCGCAGACGCTCGCTCGACATCCCTATATACTCCAGAACTTGAAAAGTATTATATCGGCTTTGCTCTATCTACTTAGTAATGTCCGCAGCTTGCTGCCATAAAAGTAGTAACAGAATTATTATTATCTCTGATTATTTCTGATAACTTATGAACTCTGCACAAGTCCTTGATTGGGATAAAGCTAATTAACATCCACAGTGGCAGAGACTAACAGGGCTACCGCCCTTTAGGTATTAGAAACGATGGCTGATAGGGGATCTATTTTATTCGTGAAATCAGTAGAAAAACAGCTTGCAATATTAATTAGCTTCCACTACTACAAACAGTTTCCAATATTTATACAGTTTTTATTTCTAAAAATAACTTGCACTATTAATCAATTTTTAGTATTACAAACAGTTTTTACTATTACAACTTTCAGTAGGAAACGCGATAGCGTTTAAAAAGTTAAAACAATTAAACCCCTGCTACTAAGCAAGGGGTTAATAACTAGCTAACGATTCCAATCAGGGCAAAATAAAATTTTTAAATTATCAGGCAATCCCTCAAAGTCTGACAGGATTAAGTCGGCTATAAATAGCTTAAATTGATGAGAACGTTGCGAGGCAGAGTCGCCAAAGTTTTTGTTAATCCAACTACGCACTGTTGTCACGTCGCAGTGGTATAAATCGGCAATAAAGTCGTGAGTGACATCCCATCTAGATAGAAATTCTTGAAATTTAATTCTGATTTTTGAGTAGATAAAACTGTAAATTTGTTGCCTTTGTTGTTCCGTCATAGATGATGGTCTGTGCATATATTTCCTCAACTGTATGTGTGGCTTTCTGGTCAATAATCAAAAGTGCAACTACCAACCTTTAGACTGTCCTAACTGCAAAAGTGCGTCTAACATCTGTTTACCTTTCTGATAGTTTGTTCCGCCCTGTTTCAACACATCTTTGATAATTTCGCTGTCGCTAATTCCTTGCTGTTGCAGTGCCGTTACAGCTAGATAAGTAGGTCTGTAACCTTCCATTTCCTCATCTGTTGCAGGTGTTACAGCATTGGCTGTTGCAGTCGTTAGGGAGTCCGTTACAGGTTCGTTACTAACTTCGTTATCCCCTGCTGTACTGTCGTTACGGTCGTTATAACTATTTGGCTGTTGCAGTGTAACGGGTTGCTGTAACGAGGGTTGTAACGCTGTAACGGCTTCTGATTGATAACGTTGTTCCTGTACCCACTGAGAGGTGGCTAACTGACTGATGAAGTCTGCTTTTTCTGCCTGTTCTATTGCTTTAATTAGTGGTGTGATGCGCTGTAACGAGCTACCTGTAACAACTGCTGTAATTCCGCAACAGCTAGTAATAAACAAGGAAAGATAACGCAGTGAAACGCTAAACTTATCTTTGGGGTTGGGAAATAGAAACGGTGATGCGCTCCAAAGCAACAGTCCTATTACAGTTGAACTACCACCAACTAAAGCGAGTAGGTTTCTGTTACTACGCAGTTGATCTTGTGGCGACGATATTTTAATCATTGTTGTATCCATTGAATTAAACTGCCCAGTAAAACAATGGCGATGCAGGTAATTAACCCGCCTATATATTGAGTGTATGTAACACCCATTACCTCTGATAAATAGTCGTCAACTAAACCTGCAACAATAAATAGCAAACTAACAACCACTACAAGCCAAAAAGCATAAGCTTGGAAGCGTGGCACAACGTAAGCTGTATAGGAAAATAGACCGCAACAGCTTACTCCTAGCAGGAAGTAACCACCTAATTGAATACCTTTCCCCATGATGAACCTCCCCTAAAAAAGGGTAGTAAAATTAATCACTACCCAAGGTTTTAACTATTAGCAGCCATAGGATTGTTTGATGGCATTAATCGCATTTGCAGCGTTAGTTTCTGCTGATTTAACTTCACTGTGCATTTCTGCATAATGAGGGCGCAAACTATGCAAATCCTTTGCTAACTGAGCATTTGCCTGTTGTTTTTCAAGTTCAGTCCGAGCTACTTTTGACTGATATCGACGGTGCGTAGTGTGTACAGTGGTATCAGAATCCTCAATATTTTTGAGAGCTTTATAAGCACTAACTGAAGCCTCTGCTTGTACTTTCTTTTGCTTGGCTAAGATGCGTAATGCGTCAGCTTCAGCTTTATTAAAGTACCGAGGCTTTTGTACTACGGGAACGCTACGAACACTTGAGAAATCAGCATTTGTGGGAGTAGGTACAGCCGAATCAGTAGCAGCTAAAACTTTGTTAGTAGCGAGGTTATGGTTAGTACCGTCGTTTGCCGCTAGTTGTCCACCAGCTTCGGTTGACGCGTCTAATTTCTTACGGGTGATAAATTTCAGTAGTCCCATGATTTATTACTCCTTAGATTCAGTTAGTAAATTTGTTTGATTGCCTGTTAAAAGCAGTTCTGGATTACAAGGTTTTAAACCCAACTCAGAAAGTAGGGTTACACACTCTGTTGCAGTCATAGGTTTTGCGATCGCAATTCCGATATTGCGCGTAACAGCCTTGTCAATGCGTCCGATTAACCCTTGTGTAATGGCATTTGAAACGCTCTCCACCAAAGGAATGTAACGCTGTAGTGGGTCATGCGCTGCGGGTGACGGCTGCGGTGTTGCGCTCTCCGTTTCACTGCTTGCAACGCTAATCGTTTCACTGCTTGCAACGCTAATCGTTTCACTGCTTGCAACGCTAACCGTTTCACCGTCTGAAACGCTTGAAACGCCTTGCAGAACGTCTAAACCTGCTTGTGTCCAGAATGTCGATCCGTCCTGGTTAATCCAGTGAGTACCCTCAACTAGCAAATCAGCTTTGCGCGACTTCCAAGTGCGTAGCGTTCCGGCACTCACGCCTAATAATTCAGCAGCTTGGGCAGTGCTAAGGACTTCGTTGTTCATTAGCGCCTGCCCTCGATAAAGCCTGCAAGCTTACCAGCACACACATCTTTATCTGTTTGAAGTTGTGCGATTTTCTGCTGCTGTAAGTTATCAGCTTGTTGCAATACTGCAAGCTGGTTAGAGTTCCAGGCGTGTTGCAAAACGTTTAGAGCGATACTGCACAGGAATAGAGGGAACAGTACAGAGGTAGCGCCATCGCTGTTGGAGCTAGAGGAATCCTGCATGATTCCCTCCACAGTGCGATCGCTCTGAGCCTTTTTCATTCATCAT